>NZ_JBNNMG010000026.1:0-63145 GCF_050272555.1 Lysinibacillus sp. NPDC047702
AAATAGCTTTCAACTTTATTTAAAGCCTCTACGTAAGCGTTGTAGTTTGCCTCTTGTGAAAAATCTGTGAACGGTTCGTGTTTGTATGGAATCATACTTTATCCTCCCTCATGAGATGTATATTGGTGTGCAAAAAACATTGACGCAAAATATTTTTGCGTATAAAATATTCTTACACTTATTATAATGCAAAATTTCGTTGCATATTTCAAGTAAAAAATTTTTTGAGGTGCATATTTTATGAAAAATTCTGAACCCTTATTACCTTTTTATGAGTTTATTGCAACAAATGTATCTGTTGGTATTCATGCTGTTGACCTATCTGGAAAAACCATTATTTATAATACAAAAATGAAAGAAATTGAAGGATTTCATTTTGATGAATTAGCAGATCGTTCTATTATTGAAATGTTTTCCTTTCGCCAGCATGAAAGTACTTTAATGCGTGTATTGCAAACAGGCAAGAAGGAAATTAATGTAAAACAAACCTATTGGAATAAAAATGGTCATGAAATAACAACTATTAATGATACTTTTCCTCTTTATGTCAGAAATAAACTAATTGGAGCAATAGAATTTGCTCGTGATATTACATCACTTGAAAAGCTTGTTTATCAGCCCCTTCGACGATATGGTGAACCTTTGACATTTGATATGATTACATCTGATTCTGAATCAATGCAACAGGTGATCGCAAATGCAAAAAAAGCAGCAGCTGTGAAATTACCTGTTTTACTAATCGGTGAATCTGGTACAGGAAAAGATTTAGTGGCAGAAGGTATTCACCATGCAGCTTCGACTGATCCTGAAGCATTTGTTACACTAGTAAGTCGTCGATCTGCGCAATCTGTTTTAGATAAATTGCAGGAACTCTTACAAGATGTTAAGGCATATACATTTTTCTTTGAACGCATCGATTTCTTAAATCTAGACATCCAGGAACAATTATTAGCAGTACTGCAATCCCTTCCTCAATCCAAATACATGCTAATTGGAAGTGTGGGGAGTGATCCAATTGCATTAATTGCAGAGGGTAAACTGTCTAAATCACTATATTATTTCTTTGCAACAATGGCGATTACTATTCCAAACCTAACAGATCGAAAAGAAGATATTGTGCCATTTGTAGATGATTACTTTAGCCGTCATCGAGAACGGTTTGCATCCAACGTGATGGACCTTGCACCTGATGTACAGGAATTATTCTTGCAATATGATTGGCCAGGTAACTTAAAAGAACTCGAACTATTGTTAGATGAAATTGTGTCCTTTATGACAACTGAATCTACAGTTACTTCGGATTTCCTGCCACTACATTTTCGCTTTAAGGTACAGCAACAAGATGCCTCCAATCGTGAACCAGAGTTCTTTATGTTTCATCAGCAAAATGACGTCATGCCTCTCGATGGTTATTTACGCGAAGCCGAATCATATTATGTGCAAAATGTCTTGAATTTATATGAAGGCAATATCACAAAAGCTGCAAATGCACTCGGTATGAGCCGTCAAAACCTGCAATATAGAATCCGCAAAATAAAAAAACAATAGACTAATGAATAAAAAAAACGAGGATACCTCCCACTAAAGGCATCCTCGTTTTCTTATTGTCCTGACTGTTCGATCCAGTCCTGTAATTTATCTTTTAGGGAATTAAAACCATTTGCATCTGACTCATCTACACGATCCTGCAATGATTTACGTGGTGGTGCATCTTTTTTACGTAAAGTCGCTGGGCGTTCTTGTAAAGCTCGAATCGATAAACTAATTTTTTCGGCCTCTTCATCGATTTCAAGTATTTTCACTTCCACCTCTTGCCCAACGGTTAAAAACTCGCTAACGTCCTTAACAAAGCCGTACGTAATTTCGGAAATATGCACAAGGCCCTGTGTATCTTCATCAAGCGCAACAAATGCACCATACGGCTGTATACCTGTAACTTTTCCGGTCAACACGTCTCCTAATTCATATTTTTTTACCATAACCTTTTGCCCACTTTCTTTTTGTTTGCTACGTATATATCACCTTAAATTATAACATACGTGCAAAAGCGGGGCAAAAAATCATCTCCTCAATCAATGATTCCAGATATACGATAATAGCCTTCCTTATTTTTTGAAAACTTAACAAGAAACTGCCTACCATATATATTCTGCTGCTCGCTCTTAATTCGAATAGCTACCATTGGATAACTCCCATCATACTCACCTAACTGACTGACAACATCAAAACTTTTTACCTTGCCTAACAAGCTGGTATCAAGCTTTGTCTCAGGGAGGGCTAAAGCCTTTTCTAAAGACTTATCGTCAATTGTTTTTGCATACAAATAGAGAGACACTATATTTAAGGGTCGTAGTTGATTAATAAACGTTTCAGAATCACTTTTCTTATATTGCTCATACACTGCCTCTATCTGCATCATTTCTTGCTCATTAATATCCACAATAATAAAATCATTATCATTAATTAATCCTGTAGTTTCTTCTCTTGTTTGCAAAATGATTATCCAAATATCGTAAGAAGATAACTTCGTTAATGTTGTGGAAATATTGCTTTTCTCTAGCTCTTTTAAAATTGTCACAGCAGTATTTTTAATAAGCTCTCCATACTTACCATCTGCTACATCTCGTAAAAAATTCAAATGATCCACATGAAGCTTCCCGTTGTAAGCAGGATATTTGGGGCTTCCTTTTAATAATACCAACCATGTATTTTCAAAAGTTTCTCTTAACACCTTATAAGCAGTTGAATCAGGATTGTTATCTGCTAATAAGGAACGTTCTATTATTTTTAAGGAACTAGCTGTTTCTTCTCGTGTATACCTTAAATCATCTGCTAATAATAAATATCCCTTTTCTAAATACTCAAAATAGCCAAAGATATCGGGATGCAGATTATTTATATTAGCTGACCGAAATTCACCATTAATTGGATCGGCTTTAAAATAGAATGAACCATTCTCATCCTTTCTCAATTCCATAAATTGAGCGTTTGCTGCATCAATTATCACCTTTAAATCAGGGTATTTATTAAAATTAATATCAGCTGACTTCCTTAAGAGGGGTTCATATGATTCTAGCAGACCACTATAAAACTCCTCAAGTTCAATGACACTATCTTCATATGTTAGATATACATTTAATGATTCATCATAGGTTAAATCATTCCTATCTTCTATAGTTTCTAGCGTTCTTCTTGGTGTCATTAATCTATTAAGAACAGTTTCCTCGGCATACTTTAAATACTGCTCGTCACTTTCCTGTAATCGTAAATTGTTTTTGGTGTAAAACTCTAACAAACTATCTGCAGTTTTAATAAATTGGAATGCATTCAGTTCATCAATTGAAACGTACAGCTCTTTTCGTATTTGCTCTTTTTTACTATTGTATTTTTTAGTGAGTCGCTCAGCCCAACCCTTCTCTTCTGTCTTTTTTTCATCTTCCTTTAAAGCCTTTTCTTCACTGCGCAAGCTTTCTGGTTGTTGAATAGCATAGGACGAAACAATAACACTAACTAAAAGCACACTTGCAATGCTAACAAACCAAACTGCCGGCTTCTGCCATTTTGAGGGAGGTTTTTGTTCTGAAAGATTTTCCTGCTCTTGCTGTACTTCGCGCTCTATCTCAATTTGTGCGAAAACTGCTTCTGGATCTAATTGCGGTTCCAAACGATTATAGGATTTTTTTAGAAGCTCCATACGTTGCTCAAACTGTCTATCATCCATTTTCAACACTCCCCTCTTGCAATAGCACGACTTTAATTTTTTCCTTTGCACGTAATAGTCGAATTTTGACTGTCGATAACGAGATATTAAGAATCTCTGCTATTTCTTCATACTTGAGTTCATGAAAATAAAATAATATAAGTGGATAACGATATTTTTCATTGAGTGCTTTAATGGCATTATGTAATACTCTATCCTCCTCAAAATTTAGCACATGCATTTCTGCCGAAGAGGATGGGAGCTGCCGCTGCACACTTAATCTTTCTTCCTTTGCTTGTTCTCGCTGCTCCTTACGATAATAGTCACGCGTGGCATTCAGTGTAATTTTATAAAGCCAAGTCGTAAAACGATCCTGTTTAAATTGATGTAAAAAACGATATAGCTTCACAAATACTTCCTGTGAAACATCTGCTAAATCATTACTATGTACGCCACATTGATAGGCAAATTTTTCAACTGTTTGTTGATGTATTTGAATAAGCTCTATATAGGCTTCTTTATCCCCTTGCTGTGCCTTCGCTATTAATTCAGCTTCCGTCAAATTGACCCCTCCTTTGTTTATGGAACGAATAAATACTTCTAATTGTTACAAAATTTAGTTGTTCTTACTTCAAAAAAAGCACTTTTATCAATATACACCTAGGATATAGCGTCTGGTTTTTCAAACTTGCTCGAAAAGCTCTCTTTAAAATCCGTGACATCCTCTGAGGACTTCATCTTGATTCATCGGACTACCTATAGGGAAAAAGTATTCTCCTGACGCTTCGCTTTCAGTGCAAAAACATTTGTTGCTGTCGCTACGCTTTCGCACAGTAATTTTGTTGCTGTCGTTGCACTTTCGAACAGTATTTTTGTTGCTGTCGTTGCACTTTCGCACAGTAATTTTGTTGCTGCCGCTACGTTTTCGTACAGTAAAGATCTACTGAATCAAGATAACAAAACCATATTTGTCATCATTCAACAATTTAACTGAATCGCATGCAGAAATCTATTATCAATTTTCTGATATTTGCTTGTGTTATGAAAATATTACGGTAAAATAAAACTTTAGTATAAGGAGGATTTATTTTCGTGTCATCGAGAGATCAATTTACAACTAAAATTGGATTTATTTTAGCTGCTGCTGGAAGTGCTATAGGATTAGGAGCTATCTGGAAGTTTCCTTATATGGCGGGCACAAATGGTGGCAGTGTTTTTATTTTATTATTCATCTTATGTACATTCTTTATCGGCCTTCCAGTGCTAATTGCTGAATTTATGATTGGCCGTCGTGGACAAAAAGATGCTGTAACATCGTTTAAGGAACAAGCACCTGGAAAACCGTGGTATTTAATTGGCTGGGGAGGCATGATTATTGCTGGACTTATCCTGTCATTCTACAGTGTTGTTGGTGGTTGGATTTTAAGCTATTTAGCTCGTGCATTTACATTACGGTTAACTAGCTCTAGTACCAATATAAATTATGCAGATTTATTTGGAAACATTATATCCAGCCCATTTGAAGCAGTTCTTGTCCAAGGACTATTCATGCTATTAACGGTAGTCATTGTATCAGCCGGTATCAAAGGTGGTATTGAAAAAGCGAGCACTTGGATGATGCCACTACTATTCATCTTTTTCATTGTATTAGTGATTCGCTCCTTAACATTGGACGGTGCAATGGAAGGTGTTAAGTTTATGTTTGTGCCTGACTGGTCATACTTCAATGCGGAAACATTTTTAATGGCGCTTGGACAAGCATTCTTTTCATTAAGTGTTGGTATTGCGGTAATGATTACGTATGCTTCCTACCTATCCAAAACCGAAAAAATAGGGAACTCTGCGATTAATGTTGCATCAATGAATATCATCATTTCCTTACTTGCGGGTTTGGTTATATTCCCAGCAGTGTTTGCGCTAGGGTATACGCCCGATCAGGGTCCTGGTCTCGTATTTATTATTTTACCTGCTGTTTTTGAGCAGTTACCACTTGGTGGATTATTTCTAACAATTTTCTTTATTCTTTTACTTTTTGCAACGGTAACATCTTCGATTTCTATGTTAGAAATTGTCGTTGCTATTGCTATTGGTGATAAGCCTGAAAAGCGTAAAAAAATTGCTTGGATTGGTGGCATCATTATTTTCATTTTTGGTATACCAAGCGCACTGTCATTTGGTATCCTATCAGATATAAAAGTTTTAGATCGCTCTATTTTTGACTTTGTTGACTTTTTGACGAATAGTATTGGGATGCCGATTGGAGCCTTACTAATTTCCATTTTTGCTGGCTATTACTATACAAAGGACATTTCACGAAAAGAGCTTGCTTCATCTAATCTAATGTTTATGATTTGGTATATTTTAATTCGTTATGTTTCGCCATTAGCCATTTTTATTATTTTTATTCAAGGAATTTTACCGCTGTTTAAATGAATTTCATCAAAAAAAAAACGAGGTCGTCACAACTTGATGGACAACCTCGTTTTCTATCATAGTTTTCTATCATAAAGCAAAGCCTTTGTTAAATAATACACTTTGCTTCGAATTTAATGGCAATTAGTTTGTATGATATGTCTACACAATCCTCAAATGGAATCCATTCTTCAAACGAATGCTCATAAGTTTCTTGTATAACCTTTGCAAGAATAGATGGATCATCAATACCTTGCAAAGCTGCTACAACATCTGCTGTTTCAGTATCATAATGGTCTGAACCTAAGTGGAATGGATCCCACTTCTCTAGCAGATGTACAGCTGCTTGATTCATTTTAATATTTTCCAAAATACTCACCTATTATCCTTTTATCATACTCGTATGATACCATAGTAAATAAAAAAGAAAAGAGTGATTTGCTTGTCTATTTTCGATCAAACTAATAAACGTCGTTGTACAAACTCTGTAAAATGGGATGCAATGGAAAAAGTATATGGACTAAAAGATGCTTCGGACATTCTGCCAATGTGGGTAGCCGACATGGACTTTACCGCACCAACAGCTGTAACAAAAGCAATGCAAGAGCATACTGAAAAAACGGTTTTCGGCTATAGTTTTGTTGGCGAGGAAGCAGTGCAGTCGATTATAGACTGGCAAAATACTCGTCATGATTGGCATATTGAAAAAGATTCGATTCTATTTTGTAATGGTGTAGTTGCTGCTTTAGCGAATTGCATTACAGGGTTGACAAATCCTGAAGATAAAGTACTTATTTCCTCACCAGTTTATCCGCCATTTTTTAATATTCCTAAAAGCAATGCTCGAGAGATCATTAGCTGTCCTTTGGTTGAGCAAGACGGTACATTTGTTTTTGACCTCGTAGCCTTTGAACAGGCATTATCTCAAAACATCAAAGCTTACATATTGTGCAATCCACATAATCCAGGTGGCTACGTATGGGATGAAGCAACGCTAAAAGAAATCGTGCGCCTTTGTGCAAAATACGATGTTTTGATTATTTCAGATGAAATTCACTCTGATTTAATGATTGATGGTGCAACCCATACACCACTTGCAAAAATTGCTGGTGCTGAAATTGATCGTATCATTACTTGTATGGCTCCAACAAAGACATTTAATTTAGCTGGTATACAAGTAGCCTATATGATTGTGACGGATAAGCGAAAACGTTTAAAATTAGAAGCCATAAATATGGCAAGCGGTCAAGGCTCATTAAATACCTTTGCTCCTGTTGCACTGCAAGCAGCTTACACAGAAGGCTCTTCATGGTTAGATGAGTTACTTACTTACATCTCCAAAAATATGGACTATGTCATCCAAGAATTAGAACAACTGCCAGGCATTCGCATCACAAAACCACAGAGCACCTATTTGCTTTGGATAGATTATCGAGAGCTAGCACTAGATGAAAAAGAAATGATGAAACGCCTATTTGAAAATGGTAAGCTGGCATTAGAGCCAGGAACTAAATATGGTGAAGAAGGACGAGGCTTCCTGCGTATGAATGTAGCTTGCTCCTTTGATACAGTCAAAGATGGTGTTCAGCGCTTTAAAAAAGCTCTACAACCATAATGAGCTAGTAGTGAAGGGTATCTCCTATTTGAGATATCCTTTTTATGTTTTAGAATTTCAAATTGGTGGAAAGGTTTGTTAGTTCCTTCTATCTTTTTCACAGGAATGTTATTAAATTTGCTTGAGGTGATTTACATGGAGTTAGTGCCATTAGCAATAGAACGAGCATACATGACCTTTTTATTTCCATTTGCTTATCAAATGAAATATCGTTCTCAGCTTAGCAATGTCCTTAAAAATGAGGGGTATTCCTTTTTTACACTAAACAAAAGTCCATTAGAAATCAAATGCGACGCTATAAAAGAAAATAAAAAATTGCCTCGTAGTCCTAAAGTGGCTACGAGGCAACTAGCATTCTTACCTTAAATATTTTGCTGATTGTTTGTTTTGCTCTTCTCAGCAAGAATACGTGCTTCAATTTCCTTAGATTTTATTTCTTGCTTTTTTGAAATTTTACGGAAAATCGTAAATACAGCAATACATAAGATAAGCATTACTAAAAATTCAAAAGCAGCAGGAATATAGCCTGATTTATCTTCAGGGAAATATAAAAATTGATACATTAAGGGTTTCATCTTTACACGTCCTTACAATTATTATTCAAAAACTGTAATTGACTCAATTTTCACATCTTCTAGAGGTTTGTCACGGAAATCTTTTTCAACCTCCGCTAATTTGTCAATAATATCCATTCCCTCAACCACATGACCAAATACTGTATGCTTATGATCTAACCAAGGTGTACCACCATTTTTTGCGTAAGCTTCAATGATTTCCTCTGGGAAGCCTGCACCTTGTAATTGGCGAAGCATATCACTTGGAAGGTGCTTCATTTGAACGATAAAGAATTGTGAACCATTAGTGTTTGGACCTGCATTTGCCATAGAAAGGGCACCACGAAGGTTAAATACTTGATCTGAGAACTCATCTTCGAAAGAGTTACCCCAAATAGATTCGCCACCCATACCTGTACCTGTTGGGTCACCACCTTGAATCATAAAATCTTGAATAACACGGTGGAAAATAATACCGTTATAGTAACCTGATTTTGCATGACCTAAGAAGTTTTCAACTGTTTTTGGTGCATGTTCTGGGAATAACTTAATTTTAACTGCACCTAACGTTGTTTTCATTTCTACAAGTACTTCGCCTGCTTGTACTTCTGATGTTAATTGTGGAAACATTGGAGTCTCTCCTTTAAATGTAATTTCAGTTTCGCTGAAAATGATAGTAGCTTATCATTTCTGACCTCATTTTAGTCTAACATACTTCCTACAGGTTTTCTTCACCAAAGTATTGACGATTTTTGCACTTTTACAATCATTTATTATCTAAATATAGTAAGAGAAATCAATACAGCCATCAAATTTCAAGAAAGTACAAATAGGTCCGAACGCGTATTTGGAAACCATCCAAATTATGTTATTCTGTTGAGGGACTCATAATATAGAGTGGAGGCACACATGAACAAGGCTTTTGGTTTTTTTATCATACTTCTATCCTTACCTGTCCTTTGGTGGGTTAGCACTAATATTAGAACAGAAATTAATACGGCAAAAGCACACGAAGAACAAATTGCTAGCGCTATTCATTTACCGGAAGTACAGGCACAGCTTCCCGTAACACTTATCGATCAAAACGGAGAAATTTTTAGTGAGGAGTATGTCGAATGGCGGCAGCCACTTACCTTACAAGAAATTCCACAAATTGCCCAGGAAATTTTTATAGCAAGTGAGGATGCTCATTTTTATGATCATATTGGCTTTGACTTCAGTGCAATCATTCGGGCAGTTGTAGCGAATTCAAATACCAACTCAGCTTCACAAGGTGGGAGTACTATTACACAACAACTTGTTCGAATGCGCTATTTATCGGATGAAAAAACTTATGAACGAAAATTAACAGAGCTTTTTTATGCGCATGAGCTTGAGAAAGAATTCGATAAAGATACGATTTTAACCATGTATTTAAATGAATCCTATTTTAGTAATCAGGTTTATGGAATTGGCGGTGCAGCTACCTATTATTTTCAAAAACCACTCAAGGAACTTTCTATTGCTGAGATGACTTTTATTGCAGCTATTCCAAATAACCCGTCACTGTACAACCCTTTAAAGAATTTCGATAACACCAAAGCCAGGCAGGAGCGACTATTAGACACACTTGCAGCGAGCGGTGCCATAACGCTAGAAGATGCCGCTAACTATAAGGCTGAACCCATTACATTGAATGTAAAAAGTAAAGTTCAACAGTATCCTACATACAGCACATATGTCCTACAAGAACTTAGATGGTTAGTGGCAGAAAAAGAAGGTTTTACAGATCGACTTGCCAATGCACCGAATGAGGAAGAAAAGAAAAATATCAAAGCACAGCTAGACAATCGACTCAATACATTATTTCAAAATGGACTAACAATCTATACAGCCCTTAATCCAAGCAAGCAATCACATGATGAAGAAAAAATGACAGCCATTTTAGGCGCTGGCAAATTACAGGCAGCAGGAGCAGTCATAGATAATAGTACACGCGAAATTATTAGCCTTTATGCAGGAAAAAATTACGAGAAATTTGATTATCATCGTGCCTTTCAAGGTACACGGCAGCCAGGCTCAGCCTTTAAACCACTAGCTGTCTATGCGCCGTTCTTTGAAACAACCGCACATACACCTGATACTATCGTTAATGGTGGGAGCTACTGTGTCGGATCATTTTGTCCTCAAAACTATGGGGGCTATACCTATGGAGATGTGCCAATTCGGGTAGCATTTCGTCATAGTTATAATACATCTGCCCTGCGACTCTTTAAGACGGTTGGCATTGAAACAGCATTCAATTATCTAGATCGTTTTCATTTTCGTTCTATCGTTGCAAAGGATCATGACTATGCTGCAGCATTAGGGGGATTAACATATGGCGTAACAGCACTTGAGCTGGCAGATGCCTATACTAGCTTTATAGACGGTTCCTATGTACTGACCCACAGTATACGTAAAGTGATAGCAGCTGATGGAACTGAGCTCTATAGTTGGAATACGGAGCGCGATCAAATTTGGACTCCAAAAACAGTAAAGTATATGCGTGCGCTGCTGGCAGATGTTGTTGCGAACGGTACAGGACAGGGTGTTTATAGTACAAGTAACTATATCGGTGCAAAAACTGGTACAACAAATGACTATCGTGACTACTGGCTTGCTGGCTTAACAGAAGAGCATACAGCAGCTGTGTGGCTTGGCTTCGATAAGCCACAATCTATGGAAAATTTAGAGGCCTATAAAATTCACCATCAGCTTTTTAATGTATTGCTGAAATAATTAAAGAAAAAGAGCAGTCCATAGTGAAGTCTCACTATTTGGACTGCTCTTTATCATTATATAATGCTTAACTAGCAAATGGTAAGCTCGCCAAAATACCATTATATAATTTTAAAACCACATAAACTAAAAGCGATAATAGTATGGTCCACATAAAAAGCTCAAAAACTAGTAAACCAATTGTTCCACCCATTGACATAAAATGGCTCATCTTATAAATAAGGTAGATAAAATAGATAAAAATAGTTAGCACAAAAATACCCACCAACACATAAATGAACTGAATGGCAAAGGCTGAACAAATTGCTCCGACAAATAAAATAATAAAGCCGCCCCGAGCCTGACTAACTGTCGCACCATCCTGATCTTTAGAAAAAAATAACATTCCTAACTCATGAATAGTTTCTCCCACTAATTTTAATGCTGAGAAAACCATAAAGAAAATCATGGCAAAGACAATTAGTAAAAACACACGGAGCTCAAAATCTGATAAAAATTCCCGCATACCTGAATACACGCCAATGGATCGGAAAATTTGCAAAGATTCTCCAACGGCATACATTCCAAATGTTAAACTAAACAATAAAATTGTAATTAATGGCAGATAACCATAAATATAAGGGTTCCTCATAAAAAATTTTTTTCCTCTATTTTTATTGATAACTTCCTATTTATAATATAGCCAAAATTCTTCCGTTATCGCAAGCTAAAACCTATACGTACATATGCATTCCTACAAAAAGTGCGCTATAATGGACACACTTACCTACATAAAGGAGGATTTTTTTGTTACAAGTACTTTATATTTTCATACCAATGCTTGCTGCGATATTAGTGCCCTTTTTATATAAAAGCATTAAAAATATTCACACAGGCTGGTTTGTTCTTGCAGTTCCTGCTACACTCGCGATTATATACACTTCTTATATCGCAAAAGTGGCAGACGGTGAAGTATTTCATGCAGAGCTTCCTTGGATTCCATCACTTGATATTTCCGTCGTTTCTTATTTAGATGGACTTAGCTTGCTATTTTCATTACTAATTACTGGAATCGGCTCACTGGTCGTGCTTTACTCCATTTTTTACTTAGATAAACATAAAGAAAAATTACATAATTTTTATGTTTACTTATTATTATTTATGACCGCTATGCTAGGTGTAGTACAATCTGATCATTTAATTACTTTGTACTTTTTCTGGGAATTAACGTCTATTTCATCATTTTTATTGATTGGCTACTGGTATACTCGTGATGCATCTCGGCTTGGTGCGCTTAAATCAATGATGATTACAGTCGGTGGCGGCTTAATGATGCTGGGAGGATTCATTCTTCTTTACCTAATGGGCGGAACATATTCAATTCGTCAACTGATTGTCCTTGCACCAGATTTAGTGCACCACCCATTGTTCACTTGGTCACTCATTTTATTACTTTTAGGAGCATTTACGAAATCCGCACAATTCCCATTCTACATTTGGCTGCCAGATGCAATGGAAGCGCCAACACCGGTTAGTGCCTACCTCCACTCCGCTACAATGGTAAAAGCAGGTATTTATTTAGTTGCACGCTTTACACCGATTTTTGCTGTTTCTGAGCTTTGGGTGTGGCTTGTTACAAGCATAGGTATCTTAACCTTATTCTGGGGTTCTTTCTTTGCAGTCAAGCAAACCGATTTAAAAGGAATTCTTGCTTTCTCAACAGTGAGTCAGCTTGGACTTATTATGTCATTGCTCGGTGCAAGTGCGGTAGCTTATCATACTAGTGGAGCAATAGATAGCATCAAGTATGCAGCCTTTGCAGCCATCTTCCATCTCATAAACCATGCAACCTTTAAAGGTAGCTTATTCATGATAGCAGGTATTATTGATCATGAAACAGGTACACGAGATATTCGTAAACTAGGTGGCTTAATGAGTATTATGCCAATTAGCTTTACAGTCGCGGCAATTGGTAGTTTATCAATGGCAGGTCTACCTCCATTTAATGGTTTCTTAAGTAAGGAAATGTTTTTAACTGCTATGCTGGCACTTCAAAATTTCGAATTTTTCGGCTTTGATACATGGGGGGTACTTTTCCCTATTATTGCTTGGATTGCTAGTATTTTTACATTTATTTATAGCTTTTATTTTGTCTTTCGAACATTTACTGGCAAATATACACCAGAAAAATTACCTCAGAAACCACATGAGGCTCCTATCGGTATGTTAATTTCGCCAATGATTTTAGCAGCATTAGTCATAGCAATATTCTTTATTCCGAATTTTGTCGGTGATACTTTTGTCAAGCCGGCTGTCCAAGCTATTCAGCCATTCCTCTATGACTCACCACAGGACATTGACATTCATGTAGCTGCTTGGCATGGTCGTATAACACCCGAATTACTTATGACAATTGGTATTGTCATTGTTGGTGTTTTATTGTTTGTAGCATTACCGAAATGGCAAGGTATGTACACAAGATTCCCACAGGCATTTACGTTAAACAATGCCTACGATAAAATGATGCTTGGTCTTGATGCGGGCTTAAATCGCGTATCACGAATTTATATGACAGGCTCTATGCGCCACTATTTACTTTATATGTTTAGCAGCATTGCAGCGATTGTCATAGGCTCTTTATTTGTAAAGAATGCCTTTACATTCTCTTTCCAAGATACGGCACCTATTCGCTTGTATGAGATTATTTTAGTGGTGGTTTTAGTCATTGGTACAGCCATTACAATTTTAGCAAAATCACGTCTAACAGCCATTATAGGGCTTGGATCTGTTGGTTATACAGTGGCATTATTCTTTGTTATTTTTAATGCTCCTGATTTAGCATTAACACAGCTAGTTATTGAAACAATCTCTGTTGCATTATTTTTATTAGCATTTTACCATCTCCCTAAGCTTGGGAAACGCGAGGAACGCATGAGATTCCAATTAAATCGTGCGATTGTTTCAATTGCTGTTGGTGTTATGGTTACACTTGTAGCACTGTCCGCACATTCACAAAAATTGATTCCAACGATTTCGAAGTATTATGAGGAAACAGTTTATTCAAAAGCTGGCGGTGGTAACATTGTTAATGTGATTTTAGTAGACTATCGTGGCTTCGATACATTATTTGAAATTACTGTACTAGGTATTGCTGGCATGGCCATTTTATCAATGATTAAGTTACGTATGAATAGAAAGGAGAAACCGCATGAAAACAAATGATGTCATTATACAATTTACAGCAAAAATTGTATTCTTCATTATTTTCTTCTTTTCCATTCATATTTTTCTGGCTGGTCATTATACACCAGGAGGAGGTTTCGTCGGTGGACTTCTAACATCTAGTGCCATTGTGCTCCTAGTACTTGCCTTTGATTTAAAGACAGTCCGCCATGTTTTACCTATTAATTATACGTATTTAACAGCAATTGGCTTGTTATTAGCCCTTGCAACTGCTGCTTTCCCAATGTTTGTTGGCAAGCCATTTTTCACACATTTTTTTGATTATTTCAATTTACCGCTTCTTGGCAAACAGTCACTTCACACGGCTATGCTTTTTGATAGTGGTGTCTATTTGGTTGTTGTCGGAGTTACGATGACCATTATTCAAACGATTGGGGAGGATGAATAATGGAAATAATTATGGCCTTTGTCATAGGCTTTCTGTTTATGGCAGCGATTTATTTAATCTTATCCAAAAGCTTATTACGTATCATCATAGGAACTGGTCTTTTAAGCCATGGTGCGCATCTGCTTATTTTAACAATGGGCGGACTTGGAGGAGAAGCACCACCTGTTTTAAATGAAGGTGCGAAAACATTTGCAGACCCATTACCTCAGGCTCTCATTTTAACAGCCATTGTTATTAGCTTTGGGGTAACAGCATTTTTCCTTGTACTTGCCTATCGTTCCTATCAGGAGCTAGAAACAGATGATATTAGCTTAATGAAAGGAACTGATGAGGATGAATAACTTCCTTCTACTGCCCATTATCATTCCTTTCTTCTTCGGCATGATTTTAATGTTTGGGCAAAAAAACCTAAAATATCAGCGAACATTTTCACTACTTGGTATAGGCATTGCACTTATATCGGCCATTTCACTTCTTATGAAAGTTAAAAATGATGGCATACAAAAGGTAACATTTGGCGACTGGCCTGTGCCATTCGGTATTACGATGGTGTCTGATATGGTATCTGTATTACTTGTCACAACAACACTGCTGATTGCATTTTTTGTAGTTTGGTATGGCTTTGGTTCCATCACAAAGGAGCGAGAGCGCTTCTTCTACTATCCTGGGATCATGTTTATTTTAACTGGGGTAAACGGAGCATTTACTACAGGTGATATTTTCAACCTTTTCGTATTCTTCGAGGTATTGTTAATGGCTTCGTACCTGCTAATTGTTTTAGGAGGAGAAAAAGGACAGCTAAAAGGCTCAATTAAATATATATTAATCAATGTGATTTCTTCAGCATTATTCGTTATAACAGTGGCCTTCCTATACTCTGTAGTTGGAACCTTAAATATGGCAGATATCGCTGTAAAAATAGCTGAAATCAATCAGCCTGGTATTGTTACTGTTATAGCTGTACTGTTTTTAATGGTATTTGGTTTAAAAGCGGCAATTTTCCCGCTCTATTTCTGGCTTCCAACCTCTTATGCGGCAGCGCCAATACCAGTGCTAACACTATTTGGTGCATTATTAACAAAGGTCGGTATTTATGCCATTACACGCACATATACGCTGTTCTTTGTGCATGATTTATCCTATACACATGATTTACTAATGGCTCTAGCTATTGCAACCATAGCAGCTGGCTGTATTGGAGCACTTGCATACTTTGATGTTAAACTTATTATCATTTACAACATTGTTATTGCAGTAGGCGTTATTTTATTCGGTGTCTCTCAAATGAACGAAGCTTCCTTAAAAGGGGCCATGTTTTATTTAGTGCATGATATGTTGATTAAGGCAGCTCTATTTATGCTAATCGGTATTGTGATCTATATTACAGGTACATCCGATTTACGAAAAATGGGTGGCCTTATGAAAAAATATCCTGCTCTTGGCTGGTTTTATTTAATTGCTGCGTTTGGCTTAGCAGGAATTCCGCCACTTAGTGGATTTGTCGGAAAGCTTCTTATTGCACAAGGAGGCTTTGAGGCGGGCAGTATGTGGAGTAGTATTTTTATTTTAGCTTCATCACTTCTCGTATTATTGTCTGTGATTCGTATTTTCCTTTACGCTTTCTGGGGTGAAGAAAAAGCAACAACAGGTACGGTCGATAAAAAAGTCTACCAAACACTATTTGTGCCTACTGTTCTTTTAGTGCTTATTACTGTAGCCTATGGTGTGGGATCTGAGTGGATTACACCATTTATGGATGATGCGGCAAAACTATTACATGATCCATCTATTTATATAGATGCTGTTATGAAGGGGGATTGAAGCTATGGCATTTCAAATTATTTTAAATTTTGTACTTGCCTTCGTCTGGATGTTCCTTTCTTCTAATTACACAGTAGCGGGCTTTATTGTAGGATTCCTTCTCGGTATTCTATTGCTTATTATGATGCGGAGATTTTTTGCAGCACGTCTCTATGTCTACCGTATTTGGGCAATTATTAAACTAACTTTACTGTTTTTAAAGGAATTAGTATTAGCAAATATCCAAGTTCTTCAAGTGGTCTTAAAGCCTAAATTGGATATGCAGCCAGCATTCTTTGCTTATCCTACTGTTCTAAAACAAGAATGGGAAATTACCCTATTATCAAGTCTTATTACCTTAACACCAGGTACAGTAGTTGTTCATGTATCTGACGATGCGAAAACGTTATATGTACATGCAATCGATATTAGTGATGTCGATGAAGCAATTGCAGCAATTCGAGATTCCTTTGAGAAAGCGATTTTGGAGGTGAGTAAATCATGACAACGTTTATTATGGCTGCGATTGTAGTGATTTGCTTATCAATGATAGCCGTTATTTATCGAATGGTTAAAGGACCTTCTGCATCCGATCGCGTTGTCGCTTTGGATTCATTAGGTGTGTCACTCATTTCGTTAATTGGACTATTCTCCATATTAGTAGAGACAAGCTTCTTCCTTGAGATTATATTATTGTTAGCGATTTTATCATTTATCGGTACAGTAGCTTTCTCTAAATTTATAGAGAAAGGAGATATCATTAAACGTGACAATTCTCGCTAATAGTTTAGTTATCTTTTTTATTTCTGTCGGCGTACTGTTTATTGTTGTAACGGCCATTGGTCTTATTCGCTTACCTGATTTGTACACTCGGGCTCACGCTGCCTCAAAGAGTGCAACATTAGGTGTCATGTGTATACTGATTGGCGTATTCTTTCACTTTTGGCTTATCGAGGACCACTTTAATCCCCGTATTTTGCTAGGTATTTTGTTTTTATTTATCACTGGACCAGTTGGAGGTCATATTATGACTCGCTCCTCGTATATCGCTGGTGTAAAACCCTGGAAAGGCACTGTCCGCGATGAGCTTGGACCAGAAATTGAACGCATGAAAAAGGAACAAGGCATAAAATAAAGATAAAACGATGGCCAATGAAATCATCTAGACTTCATTGGCCATTTTTAACTATTCGATAGCATAAAAAACTCTCTCTCCAAACCGATACCTTCCCAAAATTCGAGTGCTAAGTCATTTTCTAAATCCACATAAACATTTATGACAGAAGTATCGTGCTTTTCATCAAACCAATTTACCAACTCTTCTACCAGACGTTTAGCAATCTTCTGTCGTCTATAGGCTGGTAAAACATAGATTTCATCGATTTGACCATAGATCATATCATACAATAAATCCTTTTTCATAGAAGCCAACCCGAAGCCTATAATTTCATGGCTTTCATTAGTTGCGATATAAATAGCCCCATATTGTGATTGCAAATATTGTTCTAGTTGATTTTGAATACCCTCTCTATCACTTTTCTCTAATTCACAATCTGCCGTTTCTTTCGCATTTTCATTCCATAATCCCAATATTTCATCTACTATTTTTTGATTCATACTATCCTTTGTTAGTAACTGAATATGTATGTTCATCTTAGACAACTCCTATACTATTTGATCAATTTTCGCCTCGGCGTAATTGTGTCCGGATTTTGAATTGTACCCAGGCCTGCACGAGGTAGAACAGTTAGCCGTTTTCGCAGGATGCGAAGGTTTTAGGTTAACATCCTTTATTCCTTCCTTTTAAAATCCGTGACATCCGCCGGAGGATTTAGGCCAACCTATGTTGGTCACTCAGGCGTTTTCACAGGATGTGAAGATTTTAGCATGAGTTCCTCTATTTCAGTAGGTGTTTGGACACTCACTGAAAAGGAACCAAAACTGCATTCATCTCACCACCTGTAGAGGTGGGAGTCTTCTACTGAATGAAGATAAATCTATCATCTCACAACATATAGTTTTACTCTAATAAAAAAATCTGCTTCTTAAAAGCAAGCAGATTCTTTAAAATTATATATATCCTCTTGATGTTAAAATGTCAGTAAGCTGGTCTACACATACTTCAATGGAGTTAAGTTCTGTATCTAAAATAATTTCTGGATTTTCTGGCTCTTCATAGGGTGCACTAATCCCTGTAAAGTTTGGGATTTCAGCATTACGTGCCTTTTTATAAAGTCCCTTTGGATCACGCTGTTCACATGTCTCTACAGAGCATTTCACATAGACTTCTATAAATTCCCCCTCCTCTACAAGCGCTCGTACAACTTGACGATCCTCTCGATAGGGAGATATAAAGGCTGTTAAAACAATTTGACCATTTTCCACAAAGAGCTTTGAAACTTCTCCAATGCGTCGAATATTTTCCTTTCGTCCTGCTTCATCAAATCCTAAATCCTTATTCAAGCCATGACGAACATTATCACCATCTAGGACAAAGGCTTGATTGCCACGGTCAAAAAGTCGACGTGCGAAAGCATTTGCTACAGAAGATTTTCCTGAGGCAGATAAGCCCGTGAACCATAAAATAAAGCTTTGATGCTTGTTTTGTGTGCGACGCTCCTCTTTCGTAATGGAAGCCTCATGCCAAACAATATTGGAACTCATTTTAAAACCTCCTTACGCATTCCCTTAATCAACACATCCACTACCTCTTTGCGACTAAACGAATTTGGTGGCACTTCACCATTACGCAGCATTTCACGAACCTTTGTACCCGATAAAATCACATGTGCTGTACTATCATGCGGACAAGTTTTAGTGGTTGCCATCCCCTCACAATTGTTGCAATAGAAGCTATGCTCAAACTTAAGCGGGACAATTCCTAATTCATCTTCTGTAAATTGCTCAAATATTTTTTGTGCATCATATGTGCCATAGTAATCACCAACACCTGCATGATCACGCCCAACGATAAAGTGCGTACAGCCATAATTTTTCCTTACAAGTGCATGGAAGATGGCTTCTTTTGGTCCTGCATAGCGCATGGCAGCAGGGAACACGCCTAACTGCACACGATTTTTTGGATAATAATTTTGTAGTAAAACTTCGTAACTTTCCATGCGAATTGCTGCTGATACATCGTCTGATTTTGTTTCTCCAACAAGCGGGTTCAAAAAAAGTCCATCTATCGTTTCTAACGCAGCCTTTTGAATATATTCATGTGCTCGATGCACAGGATTACGTGTTTGGAAACCAACAATTGTTTTCCAGCCTTTGTCTGCAAACAACTGACGCGTCTCAATCGGATCAAAGGAATACGCAGGAAACTTTTGTTCAAGACGTTTAGTTAATGTAATTTTACCACCCACATAAATACTTGGACGTTCATGCAGTTTCTTAACACCTGGATGCTCCAAATCCTCTGTGCCATATACTAGTAACGCCTCTTTTCGTTTATTTGGCTCATAAATATCAGCAACCTCAATCACACCATAAACTTCGTTAGCATAAACCAGCTTTGCCTCATCTCCAGGCTGTAAAGTTATTGCGACTTCCTTTGTTACAGGTAATGTAATCGGAATACTCCATACCGCACCAGATGCTAGACGTGTATGTTCCACAACAGATTCATAATCTTCCCTAGTTAAAAATCCTTCAATCGGACTGTAACCACCTATTGCAATTAGCTCCAAATCACTGAGAGAGATGACATCAATCTCTATTGCTTTATTTATATTCGTCACATCTTTCTCCGGATGAAAAGCTTGCACTAATTGACCGCCATGTGGTTGTAAACTCATAAAAAATTCCTCCTAATTTTATAAAAATACTACGTTATATAGTTTAGTTTGGGTATTGATTTAGCTATTTGATTAATTTTTTTGTTTTTCTTAATTAGGTTTTAAACTTTTTGATCAGGTTCTCGTTATAGTTGATCAGGTTCCACGCTGTTTTGATCGGCTTCTTATTATAGTTGATCAGGTACCCCTCTTTATTAATCAGCTTCCCTTTTATTTGATCAGGTCTCATCCTTTTTTGATCGGCTTTTCAGGTTTTTGATCAGGTCTCTCCCTTTTTTGATCGGCTTCCCGTATTTTTGATCAGGTCTCTCCCTTTTTTGATCGGCTTCCCGTATTTTTGATCAGGTCTCACCCTATTATTTGATCGGGTCCCCCTCTTTAATGGTTAAACCACACTCTTTTTTGATCAGCTTCCCCACCATTCCAACCAATTTCATCATCTTTTAACCACTCATTGATTTAGATACCCTCGCCTGAGTCATATATGGAACTTTCTTCTTCTCGCATTGTTCGCATTAAGCTAATGCCCCCTAGCGTTCCGACAATAATGCTTCCAATTAATATGATGGCGTAGAGATCTTTCTCCAAGAATAGCTGCACTAAAAAATAAGAAATAGCTAAAGAAAATATTGGAGATACAATCCAAATTCGAATGATTTTTCTAACAATTTGCTTATGCAGAATTTGTTTTCCGTTTTTCGCCATTCCCATGCCGATAATAGAGGATGAAGTTACTTGTGTTAACGGTACTGGAAGCCCGAAAATAGAGCTAATACCGACAAGCAGTGCACCTGTGCTGGAAATTAAAATACCTTCTGTCTTCTCGAAGCGAACAATCTTCTTCCCATTTGTTTCAAGTACTCGTTTTCCAAGTAGTATGGCTCCAAGCGCTACAAATGCCCCACCAAGCCAAATTCCATTCGTCACACTCATCATCCCTGCACCTACCAATGGTCCAACTGCATTCGCTACATTATTCATCCCCGCTGAAAATGCTTCAAAAAATCCAGCTAGTACAAGGAGAATCGTTAATATCGGTCGATCCTTTAGCAAGCCCTTGACACGTAATTTATACAGCCATTTCCCAAAGACTAATGCAATGACAAATGCAATAATTGGAATTATCACCCAAAATGACATGATGACAAGCAATGATTTTACATAAAGCACCTTATAAGCTATCCCTACACCTACAACAGCTCCTACCGTTACTTCACTTGTCGATAATGGGATTCCTAAAAGATTTGCCAGAAAGAGTGAGCTTGTCGCGGAAATTAAAATAATAATAACAACCTTTACAGTGATGTACTCTTGTGGCATAATGCCAGAGCTAATTGTTTTTACTACCTCTCCACCGCCAAGAACCGCTCCACTAAAAACACCTATGGCACAAATCAGCAAGGCTTGCCAGGCTTTTGGAATGGCCCCTGCACCGTAAGCGACTCCCATAGAGGCCGCTGCTCCACTAGCACCTATATTTAATGCAAAAAATAGACTAATCGCTATCGCAACATATTCAAGCATGGCAAAACTCCTTTATTCATGTAAACCACACTCAGTTTTACCAGATCCTTGCCATCTACCTGAACGTAAATCATCCATCGTAAAGGCTGGCTTTGTGCAATGTTCACAGCCAATGCTTGGATAACCTGTGTCGTGCAAAGGATTGTAAGGCAAATTATGCTTTGAGACATATCGCCAAACGTCCTTCCATGTCCAATGAATGAGTGGACAAATTTTAATTGACTTAAATTTATCATCAAGATTGATAAAATTTGTATTTTGACGAGTTGGCGATTGTTCACGACGCAAACCTGAGATCCAAGCTTTTGCCCCTGCTAATGATTGATGTAACGGTGTTATTTTTCGAATTTCACAGCATTTATTTGGATTAGACTTCCATAACTCATCACCGTATTGCTCCGCTTGTTGGGCTAATGTAAGAGCAGGCTTTTGCATAATAATGTTTAGCTGCGGATATTTCTCTTTCACTCGATCAATAGTTTCATAAGTTTCTTTAAAATGAACATCTGTATCTAAAAAAATAATGGTAGCGTCAGGCTTCACCTTTGAAATTAAATCGATTAAGACGATTCCCTCAATTCCAAAGCTACAAGCATAAACGATATCCTCTCCATACTCTGCATAACTCCACTGTAAAACCTCCAGCGCAGCCTTATAGGTTTCATCAATCTTAAAATCTAATGTTGGCTCATGCCAAGTTGCAAATGTTAACATGTTATCCCCCTTATAACGAAAAAAGACGCTCTAACAAAAGACATAGTTATAACATGTCTCATTGCTAAAACGCCTCTAGTTTGACTAGCCAGCTCATATATGATGATTGTTTACTAGTATTTGCTACCTTGTTCACAATCATTTTTCTTATTACCAAATATATACTAAATTACACCTAGTAGTCAACTAGGCTTTTTTAAAAATTAAATTATTTTTCTAAACTTTTATCCAACGTGTGGTGTGTACGTATCTGTTTTAATAATTTTTTCTCTCTTTCTATGTAAAATTGAACTGCATCTCTTGATGAAGAGCCACAATTTTTTCAAAAATTAGCAATATTTTTTCAATTCCTTGTTGACTAATAGGAAATATATGTTTAATGTATAACTAAGATTTGAACCAGACCAATAAAAATGCTGATCAGAGGATCTGAAGGCCATCTACCTAGAACGAAATATTCTCGTTCTAAGAGATGGTCTTTTGCGTTTTTTTAGATCAAAAAGGAGCGATTTTAATGAAAAAAAGAAAACATCTTTTCCAATCATTAGCACTTATATCTATGCTGACATTGACCTTAACAGGCTGTGGAACTAAATCATCTGAAAGTGATACTGGTGCTTCAGACACAAAAAAATCAGTGGAATTATTTAATGTATCCTATGACCCTACACGTGAGCTATACGATGAATTTAATAAAGATTTTATAAAGAAATGGAAAGATGAGATAGGTCAAGAGGTGACTATTAAGCAATCTCATGGTGGTTCTGGAAAGCAAGGGCGAGCTGTTATTGATGGGCTAGAGGCTGATGTTGTTACCTTAGCCTTAGCCTACGATATTGATGAGATTGCACAGGCTCGGGATTTATTAAACAAAGATTGGCAAACGGAATTTGAAAACAATTCCACACCTTACACATCCACTATTGTCTTTTTAGTACGCAAGGGCAATCCAAAAGGCATTAAGGACTGGAATGACTTAATTAAGAAAGATGTTTCCGTTATTACACCAAATCCCAAAACATCTGGTGGTGCTCGTTGGAATTATTTAGCTGCTTGGGCCTATGCAGGGAAATTATATAACAACGATGAAACAAAAATAAAAGAATTTATGAATGCTTTATATAGCAATGTGGAGGTATTAGATTCAGGTGCACGTGGAGCTACAACAACCTTTGTTGAGCGTGAAATTGGAGATGTCCTAATTGCTTGGGAAAATGAAGCCTATTTATCACTCAATGAATTAGGAGATGATGAATTTGAGATTGTCACACCTTCTTTAAGTATTTTAGCAGAGCCTCCTGTAGCAATTGTTGACAAGATAGTTGATAAAAAAGGGACACGCGATGTAGCCGATGCATATCTAAAGCATTTATATAGTGATGCTGGGCAAGAAATTGCTGCAAAAAGTTACTATCGACCACGTAATGAAGAAATTCTAGCAAAATATCAAGACCAATTCCCACAACTTGAGCTTGTTTCCATCGATGATTTCGGAGGCTGGGCTGAAGCACAAGCAAAACATTTTAAAGATGACGGTACATTTGACGAAATTTATGTACCTCAATAAGGAGGCCTGTTATGACAAGTTTAACGATTAATAAAAAACGTCGCATCATTCCGGGCTTCCGTCTTTCTCTTGGTTACACCATGCTCTATGTTAGCTTGCTAGTTTTATTGCCGCTTTCTATGATTCTTATTCATACACTGTCCTTAAGCTGGGCAGAATTTGTTGATATTGTGACTGCTCCTCGGGCTGTTGCTTCTTATAAAGTAAGCTTCAGCACAGCGCTTGCTGCTGGATTGCTAAATGTTGTTTTTGGCACCATCATTGCTTGGGTGCTCGTGCGCTACCAATTTCCCTTTAAACGCATCATGGATGGACTTGTTGATTTACCGTTCGCTTTACCAACTGCTGTAGCAGGAATAGCCTTAACATCACTTTATGCACCCAATGGCTGGATTGGTCAATTTTTCAGCTTCAAAATTGCATTTACACCACTTGGTATTATCATCGCCCTAACGTTTATCGGGCTGCCATTTGTCGTTCGTACAGTACAACCTGTTTTACAAAGTATTAGCGCAGAGGTTGAGGAGGCCTCTGCAAGTCTTGGTGCAACACGTTTACAAACCTTCGGAAAAGTCATTTTACCAGAGCTGGCTCCTGCCATTTTGACAGGCTTTTCATTAGCTTTTGCACGTGCACTAGGAGAGTATGGTTCCGTAGTTTTTATCGCTGGAAATATGCCGATGAAAACCGAAATTACACCGTTAATTATTATGACGAAGCTAGAACAATATGATTATGCTGGTGCTACAGCTATAGCATTAGTCATGCTCATTACATCGTTCATACTATTATTCAGCATAAATATCATACAATGGCTGGCAAATCGTCGCTTTGTACAGTAGGAGGTATATATGGAACAATCTACAGTTATTCAGCAAGCTGCTCCTGAAAAAAATAAAGCCATAGCAAAGTCTTCAGCCTTACAAGAACCTCGCTTCGTTCGTTATACTTTGACATTTATTGCGTTAGTTTTTTTAGGATTTTTTATTGTTTTGCCACTAGTATCTATTTTCATCACTGCCTTCCAAAAAGGCGTAGACGTGTATATGGCAGCCATTACACATCCAGATGCCTTAGCGGCTATCAAGCTAACTTTAACAGTTGTTGTGATTGCCGTCCCATTAAACGCGATTTTTGGTATTATGGCTGCCTGGGCATTAACAAAATTTAATTTTAAAGGGAAAAATTTATTACTAACAATTGTTGATCTTCCTTTTGCTGTATCCCCTGTTATCGCAGGGTTAATATTTATCTTGTTATTTGGTGCACAGGGTCTATTTGGCGATTGGCTCTTTGAAAATGATATTAAGATTGTTTTTGCGCTTCCAGGGATTGTTCTTGCTACTATTTTTGTTACGTTGCCCTTTGTTGCGAGGGAACTCATTCCTCTTATGCAGACACAGGGAACCTCTGAGGAGGAGGCTTCCATATCACTTGGTGCAGGCGGCTTTAAAACATTTTGGCATGTGACATTACCAAATATCAAATGGGGCTTATTATACGGGCTTATTCTATGTAACGCTCGAGCGATTGGCGAATTTGGTGCCGTTTCTGTTGTATCGGGACATATTCGAGGGATGACAAATACTATGCCCCTTCATATTGAAATTTTATACAATGAGTACCAATTTGCAGCAGCCTTTGCCGTTGCTTCGCTTATGAGTGTTATTGCCATCATTACACTTATTGTGAAAGATATTATTGCCTGGAAATCAAAATCTGTTTAAAGGAGACATTGCCATTATGAGCATTCAAATAAAAAACGTATCAAAAAAGTTCGGTTCCTTTCAAGCTTTACAGGATATTTCCCTCCATATCCAATCTGGTGAACTCGTTGCCCTTCTTGGCCCATCTGGTTCAGGGAAAACCTCTTTACTACGTGTAATTGCTGGTCTGGAAACCTCTGATGTTGGTGAAATTTTATTTGACGACCAATCGATTACAGACCGTCATCCAAAGGAACGAAATGTAGGCTTTGTATTCCAGCATTATGCCCTTTTTCGACATATGACCGTATTTGATAATGTTGCCTATGGTCTTAAAGTACGGCCTCGTAAAACAAGACCCTCAAAATCAGAAATTAAAGACAAAGTGATGGAGCTATTACGTCTTGTTAAACTGGAAAATTTCGCTGAACGTTTCCCAACTCAGCTTTCAGGTGGGCAACGTCAGCGTGTGGCACTAGCTAGAGCACTTGCCGTGGAGCCGAAGGTGCTTTTATTAGATGAACCCTTTGGTGCACTTGATGCTAAGGTAAGAAAAGAGTTACGCAGATGGTTACGAAAACTTCATGATGATTTCCACATTACAAGTATATTTGTCACACATGATCAAGAGGAGGCACTGGATGTAGCGGATCGCATCGTTGTGATGAACAATGGCCAAATCGAGCAAATTGGTAGTCCAGATGAGGTTTATACAAACCCTAAAAGCCCATTTGTTTACGATTTTTTAGGAAATGTAAATATTTTCAAAGGACGCTTACATAATGGTAAATTAACACATGGTGAATTTGCTATTGATGTACCTGACTCACATGCACACACTCAGGATGAAGCTATAGGCTACGTTCGTCCACATGATATTCAAATTGAAAAAACCGCTGTTACAGGTACAGTACCTGTCAAAATAAGTCATATTCATTTACTTGGTCCAATCGTACAAATTGAGTTACACCGTGAGGATATCGGCGAATTTTTAGAAGCTGAATTGTCAAAAGAGCAATTTCTTTCCCTAGAACTTAAAATCGGTGATCAAGTATATGTAAAACCAAAGCAGCTAAAAGTCTTTATCCCTGAAGATTTCTCCATCTAAAATTTTAATGTAGCACACTCTCAAGCCGCTCTTTTTTATAAGAGTAGGCTTATTTTTTATGAGAATTAATTATAATATGTACCTTTCTACTCAATTTTCCTAATTTACTATTTATTTAACCTAATTTTAACCTTTCTCTTCTATAGTAGTAGACAAATGATTTTATAACTTCAATAAGAGGAAATGAAAATGTTAAGAATTAATCTTCCCAGTAAAGCAATCTATTTTCGTGAATTCGCAAGTATACAACAAATGCAAATAACCGAACAGTCATTTAAATAACGTAAACTTTCCCTTTTTATTGAATTGTAAAAATTATGATCACTAGTTCCGGGAAACCTTCTCCAGACTAACAACACTCTTTTTGGCTCACTATATCAAATATTTAAAACAATGAAGAATAATCTTATAGAGTGGGCAATCACTTACAATACCTTGACAAAAGAAGGAGGAAAAAATGGAACGAATCAATCAAATTATGGCACCTTTATTAGCATCAATAGTACTTTTATTCATGCTAATAACTGGACCTATTACAAATGTATCTGCATCTACACAACCATGTGTAACCATTGGTGATCAATCAAATTCAAATTATAGCAGCCTTAATCTGGGTTATTTTGATAGCCTAACTCAGACCTTTACAGCCAAACATACGACTAATTTAACCGCCCTGGATATTTATTTGCAGCATGACCTTGCGGGAAGTGAAGTATGGGTCGATTTATCATCTCTGTCCGCAGGTGATCTATCGCCTGGAACGGTAATCGCACAGTCAAAAAGTATGATACAAGGGACTGGGTGGAGAACAATGAATTTTCCAACATCTGTTTCGCTTGTCGCTGGACAGAAATATGCAGTCAAAGTCTATCAGGTTAGTGGAAACAATCTCGTAACCATGCTGTCTGTATCAGCAAAAGAATATATGGACGGTATCTTTTATGTAGAAAAGGATGCTGTACGCCAGATCAGCAATCAGGAAAACATGAGATTAAGACTGTATACGAGTAAAGGAGATCCTAGCAGGGCTACAACCAATTTAAGCAGCTTAATTATGAATGACAATGTACTCCGTTCTGAAAGGGATCCAGACAACTTAAAATATTTGATCATCACTCTTCCAAGTGCATCTACTTTTACGCTGACACCAACATTAGAGACCCCGGCGGATTCATATTTGGAGATTAACGGCAGTTCAGGTATAAGTGGAGCCCCTTATACGATATCCGTGAATGAGGGGATAAGTACGATTGATTTCACTGTTATAAAAGGAGATTGTACTGAAAAGAAAACATATACAGTCAATGTCGTGAAGGATACGATAGCACCTACAATTACGGGCACAATTACACCTCAACCAAACGCAGCAGGATGGAACAACAGTGATGTAACTGTACGCTGGACTGTAAATGATAGTGCTTCTGAAATTGATCCTATGACGATACCTAGTGATCAAATTCTAACAGCTGAAGGTGACAATCTGCAAGTCACGGGAACTGTGAAAGACAAGGCTGGAAATAGTGCGAATGAAACTGTAAGAATTAAAATTGATCGTACACCTCCAACCATAATTGGAGAGGCAACAATCCCCCCTAACTCTGCTGGTTGGTACAATGGGGATGTAATTATCAGTTGGACAGTCTCTGATGCACTTTCAGGAATTGATCCATCTACTTCACCAAGCAACAACGTTATTACAGGAGAAGGTGACAATTTATTTGTGACAACAAACGTGAGCGATAATGCTGGAAACAGCACAAATGCAACGGTGAGTGGGATTAAGATTGATCGCACTGCACCAGTGACGACAATAGCACCGCCTGTCCTTTTGTCAAACGGTACTACGAGACTTACACTAACTGCAACTGACACCCTTTCTGGAGTGAAGCAGACTTTTTACCAGATAGATAATGGTAATGTAGAGACTGGGAATATTGTCGACTTTCAAACAGATGGAACGTTTGTATTAAAGGCTTGGAGCAAAGACAATGCGGGTAACGTGGAGCAGGCACAAAGTATTCAGGTGGATGTGGATCAAACCGAACCCTACTTTATACAAAATTATCCTAGGTTTGGGATAATCGGAGAGACTACTGCTGATTTACTACTTAAAATAAATGAACCAGGTCATGTCTACTACACAGTTCTCTCTAACGGAACAGCTCCAACTGCTGCACAGGTTAAGGCGGGAACAGATGCATTAGGAAATTTACTCTCTGCCAACCTGCAAGGAAGTATTGCTATGGTGGGAAATAAAGAAGAAAAAATTAGCCTGTCAGGACTGCAAAAATCAACGAAATACACTATTCATTTAGTAACGGAAGATCAAAAGAGTAATCTTATGCAAAACGTCAAAGCTCTATCGTTAGCAACATCAACTCCCCCATCAGCTAATAGCTATACGGTATCCTTCGAGTCAAACGGCGGAAGTATTGTAACCGATCAAAGCGTTTTGTATAACACAACTTTAAAAGAGCCATTAACTACAAAAGAGGGTTATACATTCGGAGGATGGTACAAAGATGTAGCTTTTACAAATGCATGGGATTTTACAAAAGACGTTGTAACGGAACGGATAATTTTGTACGCAAAATGGATTATGAACAGTACTTCAGGTGGTGGTTATATTCCTAATCCTGAGCCAAATCCAAGTCCAATACCAGTTGAAACACCAAAATCGGAACAACCTGTCCCAACACCTGAAGAACCCGAGCAACCTGAAGGAATGACACCAACTTATCGCTTCACTGATATTACTAACAATTGGGCAAGGGATATGATTGAGGACATTTCGGAGCGTGGTATTATCACTGGTTATCCAGATGGCACGTTCCGACCGAACGAACCAATAAAACGACAACATATTGCGGTCATGTTGGCACGTGCATTTGAGCTAACAACTAAACGTGAAGCTGTGCCATTTAGTGATGTACCCCAAAACCATCCATACTATGATTCTATAACGAAACTTCAACAAGCTGGTATCGTAGATGGATCAAACGGTGCATTTAATCCAAACGCACCGATGACACGTGGTCAAATGGCAAAGATTCTCGTACTTGCATTTGGTTTAACACCTGAAGGAACAAGTACATTCCACGATGTTCCTGCCACGCATTGGAGCTATAACTATATATCCGCACTCGCCGATTCTGGTATAGCATTAGGCGATAATGGTAACTTCAAACCTAATGAACCAGTGACACGAGCACAATTCGTGGCATTTATGTATCGGGCACTGAACCTATAATTTGAAATACGCTACAAAGCCTTTGACTAGACTTTGTAGCGTATATTAATTCTTTCTCCTGTCTCTATTGATGATGAAACTCTCTTCCATCATAGACTGCTGTTACATAGCCAGCCCGAATAACAAAATCTCCAAAATGCTCTCCCTCTAAACGATCCTTGGCAAAATGCAGAAGAATTGGACGTAGCTCTGCTAAAATTTCCTCTTCACCGATATTTTCACGATATATTTTATTAAGACGATTTCCTATAAAGCTTGCCCCTAGATACATATTGTACTTTCCTGGCCCTTTACCGATAAAGCCAATTTCAGCCATAGCAGCTCGTGAACAACCATTAGGACAGCCAGACATCCGAATAACGATTTCGGTCTCGCTTAGGCCGGCCTCATCAATAATTGTATCAATTTTTGTAATCAGGGAAGGTAAGTAGCGCTCCGCTTCAGCCATCGCTAGCCCACATGTTGGTAGCGATACACAGGCAATAGAATTACGTCGTAAAGCAGAATAGTGCGCACCATCTGTTAGCTTGTATTCTTCAATAAGAGCCGCAATCTTTTTTTTCTTTTGCGGAGTAACATTGCCAATCATTAAATTTTGGTTTGGCGTTAGGCGAAAATCACCCGTGTGTACCTTCGCAATTTCGCGTAGCCCTGTTAGCAGTTGATAGTCTTCAAAATCCTTAATACGACCATTTTGAATAAATAGCGTATAATGCCATTTCCCCTCTGCCCCTTTAATCCAGCCAAACTCATCACCTGTACGATCGAATGTATATGGACGTGTTTCTTGAATATTCCAGCCTAGACGACGTGTGAGCTCCTCATTAAACCATTCAAGCCCTCTTGCATCAATTGTGTATTTAAAACGAGCATTTTTACGTACGGAACGATTGCCATAATCGCGTTGAATCGTAATAATTTTTTCTGCTGTTTCCAGTAATTTATCAGGTGTGATAAAGCCAATAACCCGAGCAAGCTGTGGGTATGTTTCATGATCACCATGCGTCATGCCCATCCCACCACCTACTGCAACGTTAAAGCCAACTAACTTACCCTCCTCAACTATCGCAATTAATCCGATATCTTGTGAAAATACATCTACATCATTACTTGGAGGAACAGCTATACCAATCTTAAATTTACGTGGTAAATACAATGAACCATAAATTGGTTCAATTTCTTCCTCTTGACTGTCCACTACCTTTTCACCATCTAGCCATAGCTCATGATATGCTCGTGTTCTAGGAAGTAAATGCTCGCTTAACTTTGCGGACCAATTGTAAATTTCCTCATGTAATGCTGATTGATTTGGATTGACATTACACATAACATTACGGTTTACATCCCCACAAGCAGCAAGAGAATCCAATAATACATCGTTAATTTCCTGCATATATTTTTTGACATTCCATTTTAAAATACCGTGTACCTGGAACGCCTGACGAGTTGTTAATTTTAAGGAACCATTGCCGTACTTTCTTGCCATTTCATCCATTACTAACCACTGAGCTGGTGTAGCTGCTCCACCTGGTGTACGTACGCGCACCATAAATTGATAAGCGGGCTCTAGCTTTTGACGCTGCCGTTCATTACGTAGATCACGGTCATCTTGTAAATAACTTCCATGAAATTTCATCAGTCGATTATCATCCTCTGGAATTCCTGAACTTAATGGATTATTCATCGTACGTTCAAGTGTTCCACGCAGATAATTACTTTCACTTTTTATACGCTCTACATCACTAGGATTTCCTGGTTGTGGAGGTAAAATAATTTTTCCTGTCATGTTTCTTCTCTCCTTTATTAATAAACGTCACGTTGATAGCGATTCTGTTGTTTTAGTTCATTGACAAAGGCTTTCGCTTCCTCTGGCGTTTTTTGTCCTTGTTGCTCTATCAGACGATGTATTGTGGCATCGACATCTGCCGCCATCGCTTTTTCATCACCACATACGTAAATAACAGCCCCTAGCTCCAACCATTCATAAAAAGCTGCTGCATTTTCTTCAATTTTATGTTGCACATAGATTTTTTTATCAGTATCTCGTGAGAAGGCTACATCCATTTGGGTTAGTGTGCCAGAGGCAAGCCAACGCTGCCAATCTGTTTGATAAAGGAAATCTGTCACAAAATGCTGATCACCAAAGATTAACCATGCCTTTCCTTCAATCCCAAGTTCCTCACGCTCCTCTAGAAATGCACGATATGGAGCCACACCTGTACCCGCACCAATCATAATAATTGGTGTGTCCTGTTGCACTGGTAATCTAAAATTGGGATTTTTATGCACATATATTGGTAATGTATCACCAATTTGAATACGCTCCGCAACACTGCCAGAGCAAACGCCAAGACGTTGACGTCCATTTGTCTCATAGCTTACTTTCCCAATAGTTAAGTGCACCTCTTCATTATTTGCCTTTTGACTACTAGCAATGGAATAAAGTCGTGCAGGAATTTTACGTAACAGCTCTACAAATTGCTGTGCATTCCATGAAAATGGCGTAAAGTCTTCAGCGACATCAAGCAAATCTCTTCCCTTTGCATAGTCCTTCCAAGCGTTAGCATCTTCTACCATCTTTGTATATTCCTTATGAACTGTATAGGCACCAATCTTTTGTAATAGTGGCTTGGATAGCACTGTTATTTCTAGCTTCTTTTGCAAGGCTTCTCTTATCGATACTTTTTCATCAAATACACTTACCTCAGTTAGAGGATCAAACTGAAGTGCTGTTAATAAAGCATCGACTAATTTTTCATCATTTTCTGGCAAAATACCGATGCTATCTCCAGGCTCAAAATAGAAATTTGTACCCTCAATTGATAATTCAACATGACGCGTCTCTTTGTTGGAGCCCCTGCCATTTAAATTAATGCTTTCTAGTACTTCAGCATAAAAAGGATTTTTTCGAGAATATGTAGAATCCCCCTGTACTGTCTGATCTGTTGTCTCTAATGTAGCAGTTACATCAGCCTGCTGTAGGAGCTCCTTCTGAACAGCTGCAAACCATTGTGCTGCAGCATCATCATAATCCACATCACAATCTGTACGAGGGACAATCTGAGTAGCCCCCAATTTGGCAAATTGCTCATCGAAATCTTTCCCTGTTTTACAGAAGAATTCATAGGAGCTATCCCCTAAGGCTAGTACCGAATAGTGTAAATTCTCTAGTTTTGGAGCGCGCTTACTATGCAAAAATTCATAAAACTGTATGGCTTGATCAGGTGGGTCCCCTTCACCATGTGTACTGACAATGAGTAAAAGGTTTGTAAGCTTTTTTAAATTATTAGGCTTAAATTTCGCTAATGATGAAACTGTCACATCTACATCATTGCTTTTCAATGCAGACGCATATTTTTCAGCTAGACCCTGGCTATTACCTGTTTGTGAACCATATAAAATCGTCACTGTTTTAGTGCTTGGTGTTACCGTTGGCGGTACTTCCTCAGGTATAGTATTGATTGTTGCTAGCGGTGCACTTAAATAACCGTTTAGCCAAATTCTCTGCTCTCCAGTTAGTTTAGGGAGCAGCTCATTTAATAGCTTTACCTGCTCTTCATTAAATGGACTATTTATTACTTGCAGTTTCAAATCTTGCCACCTCACGTATTAGTATCATTTCTTTTCTTCATTGAGTCGGCGCCAAACCTTTTTTGGCTGGCGCTATTTTTTCTGTAAAAATCAATTATGCCTCGGCATAATTGCGTCCGGAATCGGCTTTGTGCTTGCACAAAGAAATCCTTTCTGATTCCGTGACATCTGCCAGAGGCTTTAACTTCTTTCAGTAGGTGTTTGGACATTCACTGAAAAGCAACCTAAACCCGCATTCATCTCACCACCTATAGAGGTGGAAGACTTCTGCTGAAAGAAGTTAAATTATCGAAGTCTTATTTTTTCCTTTTTTTCAATTTGGACCACATAGGAATTTTGGATAATTAAAGTAATTGATCCATGACTCACAGTATTTAAAATTTGACGGACATTATCTAATGCTAGATTTACATTTTCAGCCCTTTTATCTACCATGACAGAACACCTTCCTTATGACATGCTAATAATTCGACAATACGTTCCACTAAAACTTCCCTTACATTATGGTCGTAGCCTAAACTTTCACATAATGTGATGTTACGATTCTCATATTCTTGCAATCGCTTTGCTATACTTTGTCGAAGAATTCCTGTAAACAATAAATACGGCACGATAAATATTGGATCAGCCTTATTTTTCTTTTGCTGTAGCCACTCTTCAAAAGTTGGACCTATTCCATACAAATAACATGTGTCTACGGCAATATAAGCATATTTATCACGTAGCCTTACTGCAATTTTAGCTAAATCCCTCTTGACTTCTGGATCACTGCTCCCACGACCAATTAGTAAAACACTTGCATTGTTAGTAGGTAATTTTGTTTCTAAAATCCTAGTGTGTAGTGTGTCAATTAATAATTCATGGATACCAAGTGGTTCACCGTATGTAAAGGTTACATGTGGATGCTGTTTTTTCGCTCTTTCGATTTCGCTTGGAATATCCTGCTTTGCATGCTGAGCAGCTAGTAATAAAATAGGCATGATCGCGATAGCTGTAGCCCCTCGTTTAATACAGCTATCGATCCCTTCAGCAATGGTGGGTACTGCCAATTCTAAGAAACAAATTTCTTGAATTGGAATATCAATCTCCAGTTGTACGCCCTTTAGAAAGGCAATGGCTTGCTCCACGCCTGCCTTTACACGGCTTCCATGAGCAATATATAAAATGGCTTGCATAAATCCACATCCTTACACAGAATTTTTTACTAACTGCGGCTGTGGAATGTTTTGCTCAAACCATTGAATTGATTCCCTCAATGTAACAACCTTTCCCACTACAATTATGCTTGGGTTTTGGATATTTTCTCGTTGTACAATCTTTTCTATAGTAGCTAAAGTACCCGTAACTGTTTTTTGCTGAGAAAGCGTACCCCAATGAATAAGCGCTACAGGAGTTTCTTCATCGCGACCATACTTAAGCAGCTGCTGACGAATATAGGGAAGATTGCCAACCCCCATATAAATCGCAATTGTATCAATTCCTTTTGCAAGACTTTCCCACTGTATGGCGTCATCCTTGCCCTCTCTCATATGACCTGTAACCATCGCAAAACTTGAGCTTAAATCGCGATGTGTTACTGGAATTCCCGCATAGGCTGGTGCGGCTATCCCAGAAGAAATCCCAGGAACAATTTCAAATGGAATATTATGCTGTACTAGCACCTCTGCTTCTTCTGCACCTCTGCCAAATACGAATGGGTCACCTCCCTTTAATCTCGTTACAATTTTCCCCTGCTGTGCATAGCTGACAATTGATTGATTAATATGCTCCTGAATCATGGCATGCTGCTGAGGCAGTTTACCGCAAAAGATAAGTTGAGCTTCCTTTTTAGCATAAGCCAGCAACTCTTTATTAATGAGTCTGTCATACAAGATGACATCAGCACATTCGATACACCGTAATCCTTTGACAGTAATCAAATCCACATCTCCAGGACCAGCACCTACTATAAAAACTTTCCCCATTTCTTTTCACTCCTTCTCGTCTCTTGTTAGAGATAGAAAAAAGACTCATATTATCCATGGGCATAGCGATGCCTATGAACAATAAGAGCCTCTAGTTTGCTAGTCAGCTACGTTTTCAATTCTTAGTAATATAATAAGAATAATAAATAATTTAGTATATTCTGTCAACAGTTTATTTCATGCCATTTTATGATTTTTTCAAGAACAATACCAATTAACAATCATGAAAATATTTACAAATTAAGAAAAAAACCAGCTGCCGATGTAATTTCGACAACTGGTTAACATATTCCACTTATTCAGCTTAAAAAGGTCTACGATACCGTGGTGGAAATGGTCGACCTGGATGGAAATATGGACCTGGTGGAAATGGACGATAGTTTGGATAAAACGGTGGATATGGACCAAATTGTGATCCAAGAAAACTCCCTAAAAAACCTCCAAAAAACGGTGCACCGAATGACCAAAAGCCTCCTCCTGGATAACCTCCGAAAAATGGCATAAGCTACCTCCCTTTTTACCTTATCCTATGTAGGGAGGGCACAACTATCACATGTACATCGCCTAAGCTAATTGACATTATAGAAGGATAACTTATTTTCTATCAATTTCACTACCTAAACAAGTTGACACCCACCATAACGTTTTTAATTTTCTTCTCCTAATCGTTGCACAAAGTTTGCAATAGTTCTTACCATTACACCTGTTCCACCCTTTGGACCTAGATCATGTATAGCAACTGCATCAGATGTGCCCGCGATGTCTAAATGAATCCATGGAGTATCGCCAACAAACTCACCAACAAAGCCTCCACCAAAAATCATATGTCCATCTCGACCTGGAGAATTATTTAAATCAGCAACATCTGATTTACGAATTCGCTTTTTATCACTTTCTGTTAAAGGCATGCGCCATACAAACTCATCTGTTTCCTGTGAAGCTTCCATGAATGCAGCAAAGAATTCATCATCATTCGATAATGCCCCAGTTTTATCCATACCAAGTGCTGTAATTACCCCACCTGTTAATGTTGCTACGTCAATAATCGAAGTTGCCCCTTGCTGTTTAGCATAGGTAGTAGCATCTGCTAATACTAAGCGTCCCTCAGCATCCGTATTTAATATTTCAACTGTTTTGCCACTATATGTTGTAATAACATCATCAGGTTTAAATGCTGTATCTGAAACCATATTATCAGTGGAACCAATAACAGCTACAACATTTTTATTTGGACGTAATTCACCAATGATTTTCATAGCGCCAAGCACTGCTGCTGCACCGCCCATATCGCCCTTCATGCCTACCATTGAATCCTTTGGCTTTAAGGAGTAGCCGCCTGTATCGTATGTAACGCCTTTACCTACAAGACCAATTGGCTCTTCAAAGTCTTCAGTAGCCTTATATTTTAATGTGATTAATCGAGGTTCTTCATGGGAGCCTTGATTAACACTTAAAATACCGCCCATACCAAGCTCCTCTAATTGTACTTTATTTAAAATCTCAACTTCAAAATCATAGTCTGTCGCAAGAGACTCTGCATAATTAGCCAAGTCTGTTGGTGTCAGAAGATTCGGTGGTAAATTAATTAGGCTTCGTGCTTCGTTCACTGCATCTGCATAAATAATCCCTACTCCAAAGCTTGCCACTACCTCATCAATATCATTAGCTTTAGTTACTAGATGGATAGCCTCAATGCGCTTATCGACCTCATTTGAAGTTGTTTTATAATGAGGAATTGCGTAATAACCAAGACCTGTTCCCTCACCAGCTAAAAATGCAACATCTGCAACAGTAATATCTTCTGTCGTAAATGATTCAAGCCAAATTGAATACTCCTTAACCTTTAAGGCTCTTAGCTCCTTACCTACTAAACCAAATGCTGCACGTATAACGCCTTCTGTTAGATTTTTACGTTCATCTAATCCCACAAATAAAATACGTTTAAGATTAGCGTGATCTTTCATAAATGGCAATTTTGTTATTTTTTTTAGCTCTGTCGATACGTCCCCTGCGCTAAGCCACGCATTAATGGATTCCCCGTAAAATGATGAAAAACTATCCCATTCCTGCATTTGTTCACGATGTTTTGTGACTCCTACCACTAATACTTCAGTAGAAATCGTTTCAAATGATTTTGCTTCTTTTACAATATGCATGTTAATTCCTCCATTCATTCTCCATTATACCTAAGTTTCAGAAAACACGTAATATTTGGCTATAGCTTCTTTTAGAAAATAATGAATGTTATAATAAAAGCAATTATTAGTGAAGGTTGTGATGATTATGAGTTTACTTCAAAATACCCCTTTACTCGTTGCCCTCTTCGCAGTTCTCTTTGCACAATTTGTCAAAATTCCTATTCATTTTTTAATGACCAGACAGATTAAATGGGGACTGATTACTTCTACTGGTGGAATGCCCAGCTCACATTCCGCTTCCGTTACAGGACTTACGACCTCTATCGCCTATGAAACTGGATTAGATTCTCCAATTTTTGCTGTAGCCGCTATGTTTTCATTTATCGTTATGTATGATGCAAGCGGTGTTCGCTATCAGGCAGGTCAACATGCAGCCATATTAAATCAGCTTCGAAAGGACTTTCAAACTTTGCTTCATGATTTAAAGAAATGGCCGCAAATGGATGGGCAAGAAAAAATGGAAGAGCTAAAAACATTGCTAGGTCACAAGCGAAGCGAGGTTTTTTTCGGGGCACTAACAGGCATTTTTATCGCCATCATCACCTACCAGTTACTATTATAAAAAAGACACCTCCTCATGATGAGGCTGTGTTAGAAAATCAATTTCGCCTTGGCGTAATTGTAGCTGCCGCTTTGCTTTCGCTACAGAAAACATTTGTTGCTGTCGCTTTGCTTTCGCTACAGAAAACATTTGTTGCTGCCGCTTTGCTTTCGCTACAGATAAAATTCCACAGGATGTGTTCTTAGACTGAGTTCCGCTATTTCAGTAGGTGTTTGGACACCCACTGAAAAGGAATCAAAACCACTTTCAACTCACCACCTATTTTGCTGAATGAAGATAAAAAATCAGTATTTATCTCTACATCAATACATGGAGATAAATACTGAAACTTGTTAAAACATCCGATATCCACTTTTACGTAAATAAATCATGACAATCCCAGCTACTATAGAACCTGCAAAGCCACCAGATAGAATAGCAATATCTACAAATTGCAATGCTTGTAATTTATCGATTAATGCTGGAAACGCAGAGCCTGGCTTGAAAATATAATCTAAAAAGCTTACATCATCAACAATAAAAATCACAACAATTGGATACACAATTGCCATTAACCATGTCATTCGCAGAAGCATATTTAATAAAAATCCGATACCAAAGAACATGACGAAAAATAACAAAATTGATATGATTAGCTGAACTAATGAAACTGGACCATCCATGTATGTATAACCTCCGTTTTCCTCTCATTAGTTTACATGATTACGACAACGCTTTCAATGAACATAGCCTTGTTTTCGCTTGTTCGTCATATTTAGGAAAATCATTTTGATTTTACTAAACGCTAACATTTAATGAAAGAGTAAGGAACCGCTGTAGCTTCAAATACCTCACGCTACATAATCATTTTTTAAAGAATAATCGATAAGATGAGTAGCCAAACACCTCGCCTGGATTAATGCCCTCAATCCCTTGTAACTGGTGTTTTTCAAATTGATTGGAGGCCATCTCTCTTAACATAACCGATGTCATTTCATCTTGTGCCAGCTCCTGTGGGTACATCCATCTTGCTTCTAACAATTCATTTTCTTGAATACAAATCAGCTGTTGCTCATCTATCATTCGACAATAAAAAATTGCCATATTATCACTAACTTCACCACGAATAACACCCGTACGAAAACCAATTAAGCCAGATACGCAGCAATCAATACCTGTTTCTTCCTTTAATTCTCTGACAACAGCCTCGTCCACCGTTTCACCCGCATTCACAAATCCAGCTGGCAATGACCATCTTCCCTTTAAGCCACTATAAGCTTTTTTTACAACCAGCCATTGACCGAACTTATTGACAGCAACTCCAGCAACCCCTAACCAAACTTTTCCTCTATCCTTCTTCATCTCATTCACCTCTTATATCAATATTATAACTGCTCATTTTCTATACGGAGAAGCATTAATTCTGAATTTTTAGTGTTTAGCAAAAAAATGCAACAAAAAAACCTCCTCGAAAGAAGGGCGAGAGAGGCTGATTTTTACTACTATAGATATAAGAATACTTTACATCCTGAACCTATTACATCACTTAGATTGAATCCTGCATTTCTAAATGTTCCAATTGCCAATTAAGCCTTAAGATATTTTTTAATTTAGTCACATGCTCTTCCCCTATCGTATTGATAAGTTGCTGCTCAATTTCTGCTTTGTATTGTTCATTTTTTTCATAGCATTCTTCACCAAATTTAGTCATACGAATGGCTTTATGTTTTTTACTATGTTCAACTTTGCAAACTGTTACTAGTCCTTTGGCTTCCAGATTTTTTATGAATTTATGGGTTGCCTGTCTAGAAAAATCAACATTCTTAGCCACATCTGAAATCGTTAGTTGCTTTTTATATATTTTACCTAAAATATTCCATTCCGAGTTAGAAATATAAATATGATTATGCTTATTCCACTTCTCTTCAGCAAGTCGTCGAAGTATTTCATGACGTTCGCTCAATAAATCAATGACATCCCGATTTTGCAATTCGCCCTTCAACTTATTCACCTTCATTCCATATTTTCGTTAATAATATACAAAAAAAAATACTACTCGTCAACTAAGTTGACAAAATATATTTATTTGTTTATACTTATTTTAGTCAACTAAGTTGACAATTTATTTTGTTGGAGGGAATATACATGTATAATGTTGGCGATGTAGTCATTTATTCATCACATGGGCTTTGTTCAATTGAAGATATCTGTGAACAAACTTTTAGCGACATTACAAAAACTTACTACGTTTTGCATCCATTTAATGATTCAAAATTAACCATTCGCACCCCTATTGACAATGCAAAAAAACAGCTTAGAGACATTATAAAAAAAGATGAAGCCCTCAAGATTCTACATTCATTTACTTCTCCTGGTGTTGAATGGATTGAACAAAACACACATCGTATGCGATCTCATATAGAAATTATTAAATCCGGTGATCGACAAAAGCAAGCAAGTCTCTTAAATACTTTACTAAGAAAAAGGCTTGAATTTCTAGCACTAGAAAAAAAATTCCCAAATCAAGAAGAAAAATTACTTCAAACCTTACAGGAATCTATTTTCTCAGAATTTTCGATTGCCCTTGATAAACCCTCAGAAGAAATTTATGAAGATGTATTAACAAAACTTCAATAAGCTTTTTTTGATACATAAAGAAGCCACAACCATCTCTATAATTGAGTGCATTGTGGCTTCTTTCATATTTAATCAAATCATATTTCAATTATTGTGAATATGTAGTATTACTGTCTCTTTTCAACAAATAACAAAATTAGTGTTGCCAAAGGACCTAATACAAGAGAAAGTAAAAACCAATTTAACCCCGTTCTATTCTTCCCTTGTGCAAGTGCAGCATTTATTAACGCCAATGTACCCCAACCTACGAAATATTGATTATCCATCATCTGCACCCCATCTTATTTAACAATACTGCACCGTTAGTGTATATTTCTTCACAAATTTGATTATAACACATCCAACTAACATGCTTCATAACCTGTATATCACCATCACTACTGATCACTGACATTTAAAATGAAATTGCGCGCAAAACGTAGTCTTAATGTCAATTGATCTAGGAATAAATCCAATTGTTGATCGCAAATAATTCCAAACGTGAGTAGACCGATTATGTATGGACATCATTAATTCATTTTCTCGCTTCCCTACTCTTGCTCTAAGTCGTTTAATAGAACGGTTGTCAGAAAAAAAGCGCTTCTTTCCATATTGATTTTCAATACGGAAGAAAGCGCATTTAGCGTATATATTCAAATATCCTATAACAATAGGGTCAAACTTTGCACATCAGAAAACTAACCTGAGAGCAATCCATGTAACCAAGTTCTACGGGACTTAATAATCCACATCAGCTAAATGATGCGCTACCGCAATCTTATCATAACTTTCTTTATAAGCTTACACTTCTCTACACTAATATTTGTAAATATGTTACAATCTAACAGAGTAGAAAACTGATTATTCAGTTAAACGGAAAAATATTGGCGATTTGATAGGAGATTGAATATATGAATGATAAAAAGAAAGGGAAATTACAGGTCACGATAATAGTTTTAATGCTATTAATATTGGTTGCGGCTTTTGTTTTATTCTTCTTAAGTCATTACACTATGGCGTTTGTTTTATTTGGAATTTTTATAGTGGGTATTAATTTTATTAGTAATTGGTTAAAAATTAATAATGAAGACTACGTTTATAGAAAAAATTATAATAATAAGTGGTAGTTACACTTAGGTACGCCTAAGCTTTTTTTAGCATTAAGTTTGTGTATAAATGTACTTAAACTAACATGGTCTTTAGTTCAATAAGAATGGGACTTGTGTTTATGATTGAATACTACATATACAAGTCCTTTTGTTATGCTTCCTCTATCTCTGCTGTAGTCCCATTAATGTTCCTCTAGCAACGATTAGGTAGCCTGTGTCTATGATTCCTCAGCTCCACTATCAATGCTCACAAGCTCGTTAAATAACTCTGTCAGCTTGCTACGATTATTGCTGTAAGCTAATTCAACTAAATACTTTTTGAATTGCAATAGCAGTAAAATACAAGAAAACGATTGCTATGAACGCAACCGTTTTTTAAGTTCAATTATTTTTGGTTAGATACGAATGATTCATATCTTTGAATAAACGCTGAGATTTGAGAGCGAATTAAAATTTTGTCGGGGTTATAGGCATCAATTGATGTAGCTGTAGTAATCCCATTATCCATGAAAAATTGATTAGCTTCGTTTTCACTTACCGTTTGCCCGTAGTAGTATGATGCCATCAGTTGGGCTAGTTTACCACGTCTAATACCTTTATCCGCTAAACCTTTAGAAGTTGTAGATGCTTCTGTAGCTAATACTGGCATTTTGTATTTACTTGCCATGTTATATAAACCACTTTTGTTCCAAGACGATTTGTTTTTCACACTTGCTAATTCATCTTTCTGTACGTAGCGTAAGAAGATTGTTAAGAAGTGAGCTTCTGTTAATTGTGTGTTCGGTTGTAACTGTGTTTCGTATTTCTTTGTTTTTGCGTTCCATACGTTACTGTAACCACTAATTAAACCCCGGTCGATTGCCCAAATCATATCATCTCTCCACCAAGCTGTAGTGCTTTAGTCTGCAAACTTTTTAGTGTAAGCTGAGTAGTCCTGTGTAGTGGCAACTGGAGTTGTAGGTGTTGGAGTTGGTGTTGAAGCTGAGTAGTTTAAATAACTTGATGCTACATACCCCTTTGTCCCGTCATTTCTTTTCATAGGATACCAAACAAAATGGTTTTTCTTCGTTGATACTTCATCATATTTAAAAGGACCCGTAATGGTAACAATTTCGCCTTCACGTAAAGTACCCATAAAAGGACTATCCTTAGTAGGTCCTATCAACTTGCTATGATTATTTCTTAAGCTGACTCAAAGTTGAAATGAATCAGCTTTGCTGCGCTCTCCCTTAATCACATCTTCCTTATGCTCAATCACAGCAACTTGTTCTTGAACCTTTTCCTCAAGCATTGCATTTTCTTTTTGTTCAGCAATCCATTGTTCAGCATGTTTAATAGGGTCATCAATCATATATGAAGCTATTGTAGCTTGTGATTTCAATTGATTCTCCATTTCCTCAAATCTAGTGACATAGGTTGCTGTGAATAGAACACCTTTAGCACCTGTCATTTTGTTTGCTACCATATCGCAACCTTTTCTAGTGAGTAGATAACAAGGTAATTCTTTATTTTGGTTGGTTTTATAAGTGTGTTCAATAAAGAAATTAGAGAGTCCAAAATTCGTTTTCTCTTCTTCAAAACCATACAAAAAAGCCTCCTTAATTCGTTATGTTTTCGCAACATACAAATCAAAAAGGCTCGGTATCTTTAACCCTAAATCAGTCATTTTAGGATTGTTTTTACACATTTTAAGGATTGTGTACACATCAATTCTAACCGTTATTTAAAATCCTACTTCAACAATTAACAATTACTAATTAATCACAAACCTCAGGCGTACCTTCACGTTTTGCTGCTCTGAAAGATGTGCCACAGCCGCATGATGCAATAGCATTTGGATTATCGATGGTGAAGCCACCGCCCATTAGCGATTGTTTATAATCTATTTTTGTTCCCATTAAAATCGGCGCATCTTCGCGGGAAACAAGAATTCTTAAACCATGTTGTTCATCTTCAATATCATCATCTTTTTTCTCTTTATCAAAATGCATCCCATAAGACAGACCGCTACAGCCTCCACCATTCACAGCTACACGTAAAAAAGAACCCTGCTCTTCGTTATGCTCCATCATTTCTTGAATATGAAAACCAGCTGCCTGTGTAATTTCAATTACTTGCTTTAAACTTGTCATCCCAATCACCTTCCTTCTTCTTATAACATCATATCAATTTTGACCATTGTATGACAAACATTCAGCTTCAAGAGCATTTTTAGTAATAATTCTAATATTTTTCACATAAATAGTATTTTTTATTCATGTTTATAGAAATCTCATTGGTATAATAGTTATAACGATGTCGATGAAAGAGGTAAAAAATATGGAGATTTCACCTTATTACGAAAAAAAAATTCAATGTCTTAATTGCAAAAAAGAATTTCCTACATTAAAAGTCCGCTCTAAATTCATTAAGGTCGATCATACAGAAACGGACTTTCAGCCTATTTATGCTGATGGGGTCAATGCCCTTTACTATAATGTTTTTGTTTGTGAGCACTGTGGCTTTTCCTTTACAGAAGACTTTACCAAATATTTTGCACCTGGCATTCAAGATGAAATTCGCACGCAAATAACTGAAAAATGGGTCCATCATGATTTCAAAGGAGAGCGTACTGTATTTCAAGCAATTCAAGCCTATAAGTTAGCCTTCCTCTGTGGCACAATCAAAAAAGAAAAATTCGTTGCCATAGCTGGTCTTGCTTTACGTCTTGCATGGCTATATCGCTCCCTAAACAATAGTGGTCAGGAGCAGCGCTTTATGAAATTGGCACGGGATCAGTATATGGAGTCCTATTCAACAGAGGATTACAGCTCAACCCAGATGTCTGATGTACGCATTATGTATATGATTGCTGAACTATCTCGACGCATTGATGATATTGAAAATGCTACACGCTTCTTTTCAAGGGTTATTGAAAAGCAAAGCATTGGTGGCGAAGCAAAAATTATTGATATGGCAAAAGAACAATGGGCTATTATCCGAGCAGAAAAAGAACAGTCACGCCAACATTAAAAAGAAAAAAGTTCTAGCTTGAATGGTCAGCTAGAACTTTTAAAGTTGCTTAGAATACTTGCTCTACTTCAACGATGCCAGGTACTTCTTCTAATAATGCGCGTTCGATACCCGCTTTAAGCGTAATCGTTGAACTTGGGCAACTTCCACATGCGCCTAGTAAACGTAATTTTACAACGCCATCCTCTACATCTACTAATTCACAGTCTCCACCGTCACGTAGTAAGAATGGGCGTAATTTATCTAATACCTCTTGTACTTGGTCGTTAATTGTTGCTTCAGCCATTTATCTCGACTCCTTTCCTTATAATGATTATAATGTTAGCAACAGAAAAAATCCAATATAGTATCACGGGGAGAGGAAATACAATGGGACAAATGAAACCAATGATCGAAATTTATGGAACGGCAGTCATCTGCGCTAGCTGTGTAAACGCGCCTTCTTCAAAGGATACATATGAGTGGCTGCAGGCAGCGATTAATCGAAAATATCCAAACCAAGCTTATGATATTCGCTATGTAGATATTGAAGGTCCAATTGAGAATGAACGGGATCAAGATTATGCTACTCGCATACAAGAAGATGAGTTTTTCTATCCATTAGTATTAATAAATGATGAAGTAGTTGGAGAAGGTTATGTGCAATTGAAGCCTGTCTTTACAGTGCTTGAAAAAATGGGCTTTACTCCAGATGAAACCGTATAAAAAGAAATGGATTGCTTCAAATAATTGAAGCAATCCTCTTTTATAGAGCTAAACAGTCTAGTTTAATCGTTTTGATATTTATACAGCCATAACAGTCCTGATTTCATCAAGCGAGCTATACGTCCTGTTACAGTAGTGTCAGCTAAATAAGCAAAGCCCTGTTTTTTACCAAGTGATCCCATAAAGCCTTTTAATTTTATATCTGGCATCTTCTCTGGTAAATTTTCACCTTTCCAACGCATACGAAGCACTTTCACGATATGCTCTGCTTGTTCCTCTGCTAACTGAGCACTAGGTGAAAAATCGGAAGAAGCACAATCCCCAACAACATATACATGCTCATCATCAAGGATATTAAAATATTGAGTTACTAGCGGACGCCCTTGCTTATCTTTTTCAACATCCATCTCTCGCACAATTTTCACGGGCTGTACGCCAGCAGTCCAGACAACTGCATCAAGTGGTATTTCGTCCTCATGATTAAAAATTTTACCAGGCTCAATCTTTGTAATATTAGAATTGGCAATGACATCTACATCATGCTTCACGAACCATGCCTTCACATAATTACTCAATTTTTCTGGGAAGTCCTTCATAATACGTGGACCACGGTCAAATAATTTTATCTTTAAATCTGCACGACTTTCACGAAGCTCACTTGCAAGCTCAATCCCACTTAAACCAGCCCCTACAATTCCAACTGTAGAGCCTGCTGGTAAACCACAAAGTGCCTGGAAGGTTGCACGTGATTTCGCCATTGTCTGAATGCTATATGTGTACTCCACTGCCCCTGGTACACCGTGATATTTATCTTCACAGCCAAGGCCTACGACTAAATCATCATATTCTATACGTTGCCCATCTTCTAGAATGACTACTTTTTCTGCACGATCAATATTAACGACTTCTCCATATACAGCCGTTAAACGTTCATGCTCCGGGAAGCTTACACGAATTTCTTTATCTGTTGAAGTCCCTGCTGCTAATGCATAAAATTCTGTTTTTAAACTATGGAAAGGGGCTCTGTCTACTAGCACGATTTCCGTGTCTAATGGAAGATTGTTTGGTAATAACCGAAGCATGACACGCATATTACCGTAGCCGCCACCTAAAAGTACTAATTTTCCCATAATAGTCTCCTTTTATACCTCTTATAATAATTGTTCACAAAGTATCCACAAATGAGTATAACCGATTGTGAGATGTTTCACAATATAAGAATGCAATTTTGTGAAAGATTTCACAAAATAAATGATTACCTTCCTTTTTCGAACGGTTTTTGAGGTATTTGCACTTTTCAACTTAACGTTATAGCCTGAATCTTCAGTGCTATTATTATTTTTTGAAAATTTAAAAATAAACATTAATTTTATTATCATATTCCACTTTCACCCTAAGGTAAACTTAAATCATTGACGAATGTTTTAAAAGCGAGTAGCATTACTTTGGTGAGGTGACATGTATGAATCCAATGGTTGAATTTTGTGTGAGTAATTTGGCAAATGGCTCTCAAAAAACGTATGAAATATTAGAGCGCGATCCAAACATCGACGTTTTGGAATATGGCTGCCTCAGCTACTGTACGAAATGCTCAGAATCCTATTATGCAATCGTCAATGGCGAATTAGTGGAAGCTGACTCTCCTGAAGCGTTAACAAAAGCCATTTATCAATTTATAGAGGAAAATCCTTTATGGTAGACGATAAAGAACGTCTATAATAAATGTGAACATATGAAAAGGATGTTATGCCAAGATTTCGACATAAACATCCTTTTTTATTTTATTCAATTAAAGCCTCCATAACATATGTTGGCTGCTGTTCTTTCTCTAACACACTACTTGTTGGTGTCACACCAGTATTAACATGAATAGTATCACAACCAAAACGAATACCACACATAATATCTGTATCATAATTATCGCCAATCATGACCATCTCATCTTTTGTAAAGCCGTGCTCAGCAGCAATCATTTCAAGCATAGCAGGTGATGGCTTACCAATATAAATTGGTTCAACATCAGCAACCTCCCCTACTAAACGAGCAAACGACCCGTTACCAGGAAGAAATCCATATTCTGTCGGAAACTTTATATCCTGATTTGTTGCAATAAACACTGCACCATTTTGAACAGCAATCGTTGCCTTGGCAAGTGCCATATAATCCAAGGTGCGGTCAATGCCCATAACAAACACCTCTGGCTCTTCCTCAATAGTCTCAATACCTTCATTTAATAACGCTTTACGAATACCATCAGAGCCCATCATGGCAACTTTTTGACCTGGGAAGTTGCGCGCAATATATTTGGCTGTCACCAATGCACTCGAGTAAATATGTTCAAGGGGTGCATTTACACCAATGGCGATTAAAGCCTCCTGCAGCTGCTCTCTAGTCTTAGATGAATTATTTGTAACATAGAATGGCTCAATACCAACTTGCTGCAAACCTTGAATAAAAGAAATCGCAGAAGAGATACCCTCTTTCCCACGGTAAACTGTGCCATCTAAATCAAAGCAGTATGCCTTATAGTTTTTCATTGATGATCCTCTGGCAAAAATGCAGATACTGGGCCAAGTTCATTTGTTAAGTAACTATTCACGGCTGGCGAGAACTGCTTTAATGCAGGTAGATTTGCTGTTAACACATCGATTACTTCCTGATTATCGACCTCTATAAACTCACGAACAAGCATTTTACGTAAGCCAACAACTGCTTTTAATGAAGCTTCCATTTCAGTTGATACAACTTTTTCATCGATTAAAATATCAATAATATCCTCATAGCTTCCTGGATCACGCATAATGAAGCCGTCAATCATTAAGTTCCCTACATCCATCATCGACTCCATTATGTTGTGACCAATACGCTCGATTGCTAATTTTTTAATATCATTTTGCAGCCAGTTATCTTCTGTCTCTATAATAGCTAATAGTCCATCTAAGTACTGTAAATTTTTTGTGATTTTATTACGATCTACAAAATACACAAGGAAAGCCCCCATTCAAATCTTTAAAAGTTGATAGTCTTTTCTCTTCTATAGTACCATATCTATAGGACTGGAAGGAGATTAAAAGATGGAACGTTTTTTTTTATATGATGATGTAGAAGATACGAAAACACGCTTTGTCAGTTTTGCAGGAAAAAAACTTCGTTATGATTTAGCTATTTTGCAATCGGGTCGTTTTTTTGGTAAGGTGCTTGTCATGGATATTCAATTTGGACGCTTCGCCATTATTGGTCCAGACGATATTGAAGAGCCTGGCTACCTTGAGCATGTTTACAATCGTTCAGAGGAAGATACTGTCGAATTACGGGAATATTTACGTGAATTATTAAATTAGTACCCTTTAAAATAGGATGTTTTTTTGTGAGAGTGATTTAAGAATTGACTACAAAAAAATTCCGCTTTCTATAAGCATTGAGCATGTATTGCAGAAGAATAGCGAAATTTTTTTGTAACATTCTTAAAATTAATTGATACATCAGCCTAAGCTATACATCATTATTCAAAATAGAAGGATTATCTTTATTTCGCGGTTTATCCTTATTTTCATTATCATTTTGCTTTTTGGCTTGTTTATTTTGCCCGATAACTCCTAAGTCGTCGACACTAATATCAAATCCATACCCATATTCTTCACGGTCTACTGTTTTTTTATTATTCTTTTCTTTAGTCAAGTTCATCACCTCCATTTAATAAATTATCCTTTTTTATATGATTTATACGTAACTCCTTTTGCATCTTCAATCATCCAATTAGCAGCACTTATTAAATCCGGAAAAATTGCATCTGCTAATGGATCCTTTTCCCCTAAAAACACACCCTTAGTCCCTGCACGTTTTCCTGCTATAATATCCGTGTCCGTATCGCCCACCATATAGGATTTAGATAAATCAATATTATACTTTTCCCCAAGATCAACGATTAGTTTACTATTGGGCTTGCGACAGTCACAGCCCGACTTTGGCTTATGTGGACAATAGGCTACCTCGTGTATAATGGCACCATCCTTTTTCAATTCCTTCATCATATGCTCATGTATTTTTTGAAGCTTTGACTCTTTCATATACCCCAGTCCAATCCCGCCTTGATTGGTCACGACAAATATATAGTCAAAGTACTTATTTAACTTTTTTATAGCTTCTGGCACACGCGGCAGAAAATATAAATCCTTAGGCTTATTCACAAACTTCACACGATTTGTTAACACCTCATTGATTACACCATCACGGTCTAAAAATACAGCTTTTTTCATCTTAGCAACACACCTTTAAATATTAATTATGCCTCGGCATAATTGAGTCCGGAATCGGCTTTGTGCTTAGGCCTGCGTGATACAGGTCAGTTAGCCGTTATCGCATGGATGCGATGATTTTAGGCTAACATCCTTTATTAACTCCTTTCCGATTCCGTGACATTCGCCAGAGGCTTTGGGCCAACATGATGTTGGTCACTCAGTCGTTGCCACAGGACGTGGCGTTCTTAGACTGAGTTCCTCTATTTCAGCAAGTGTTTGGACACCCTCTGAAAAGCAGCTTAAATTCGCATTCCCCTATAGAGGCGGGAGACTTCTGCTGAAAGAAGTTAAATATACATTTATTAGTGTGCCCCAAATTCCAAAAAATCATCTTTTACAAATTTAAAAAACCTGATGCTAATGGCATCAGGTTTCTGTAAAGGTTTATTCCGCTATTGGTTCATTTTCAATATGCTTTGTCACTTCGTTATCTTCACTTACTACATCTTCTAGTTGGTAAATAGCTTTACCAGATTTACGTAATACAAAATAGGCACAGCCAAAATTACAAAACTCATATAAATAATCTTGAAGCGTACTAATTTTCGTATCGAAAGTGGATTTTTGATTTCTATCATCAAAAAAGCCTTTTAAGCGTAATTGATTATAGCCCCAATCGCCCACAATATAATCGTATCTGGCTAAAATATCTGAGTATCGCTCCATCAATACTTCTTCTTGAAAAGCATCTCGGTAATCTTCAATAATCTCATATTCATATCCATCAATAATAATCAAAGTGACACCACCTATTCTACGACAGCTTTTGCCTTATATTTCTGCTTGTAATTGTCGTTCCTTTGTTGCTGCATTCACCTGCTCATCGGCGTGATAGCTACTACGCACAAGCGGACCAGCTTCACAATGCTTAAAGCCTTTTTCCATCGCAATTTTACGCAGCTTCCCAAACTCTATTGGAGAATAGTACTTTTTAACAGGTAAATGCTTTTTCGTCGGCTGTAAGTATTGACCGATTGTCATAATATCTACGTTATTAGCTCGTAGATCATCCATTACTTCTAAAATTTCTTCATGTGTTTCACCTAAACCAATCATTAAAGATGACTTTGTAGGGATATCTGGCTGCATTTCTTTTGCCAAACGAAGAAATTCTAAAGAACGCTCATATTTTGCACGTGCACGAACTCTAGGCGTTAAGCGGCGCACCGTTTCAATATTATGGTTTAAAATATCAGGCTTTGCATCCATTAAAATTTGTAGATTTTCTTGCAAGCCGCCTAGGTCTGATGGTAGAACTTCTACAGATGTAAACGGACTCTTACGTCGAATTGCACGCACCGTTTCAGCTAATACCTGAGCGCCGCCATCCTTTAAGTCATCACGTGCAACCATTGTAATAACAACGTGCTTCAAGTTCATAATAGCTACAGAATCTGCTACACGCTCTGGTTCAGACAAATCTAGCTCATTTGGTAAGCCCGTTTTAACGGCACAAAAACGACAAGCACGCGTACAAACAGAACCTAAAATCATCATTGTTGCTGTACGGCGTTCGCCCCAGCACTCATGAATATTAGGACAGCGCGCTTCCTCACATACTGTATGCAGATTTTTTTCACGCATCAGTTTTTTTAACCCTTTATATTCATCATTAGTGTTTAGTTTTATTTTTAGCCAGTCCGGTTTTCTTAGATGTTCTTCCTTACCTGTGCTTGTAGGTTTACAAGATGTCATACGAATATCGCCCCTATCAAAAATGTGCTTTTTTTATATTAACTATCTTCACTGTTGTCAATGTAACATATTAAAGGAACGGCAACAACTATCACAGCAACTTTTCTATTTATCAAATGGAATAGGTATTTCAAGTGATGGCTGAGTGCCCTCAGTACCATTTGTATAAACATTAGGTACAGGCCCTCTTGTCAATCCCATCGCAACCGGAATATCCTGCGTAATAGTTGAGGATTTACTAGCGAATGGCACAATGATTTGTACATTTACCTCTAAATGAATACCTACTTCCACAAATGCACTATTAATTCCATATTCCGTTATAGAAGAAGTAACATCACTATGCACATTCCCAAGTACATGAAAGCGTACTGGAATTTTAGGGCCTAGATTCCCCAGTAATGGAATATTGGCTGCTTGGCTTATTGGTATATAAAAGACAATCCCATTCCCCTCTTTAATCTTATTAAAATCATATTCAACATTTTCAAGATCTGGCAAATTCGATAAATCTCCTTGTTCTGCTTGCTCTAAATACATTTTTACTTGCTTTACTGTTTCTGCACGAACTCGATTGATAATTTCTGTATTAATTTTCAAATCAGAGCTACTGTTAGGGGATACTTCAACTAGAACGTCATTAATATCTAAGACATTTAAAGATGCTTTACTCACAACATAGGATGCAATTTTATTGGTTTGTACTTCAGCATATTGTAAGTAGGTGGGCATAAGTCGTTCGTTCAAAAAATAAATGAATAATGAAACACCTATAATTATGCTTACAATTAATAAGGTTAAACGATTCAACCGTTTCCCTTTTTTTCTATAACTACCATAATGACTATAATTGCTATAAGATCTTAGTTTCATCCTTTTTCGAGGGAAAAACAAAAAAATCTCCTCCTGTTCCATAAAATATGAACAGGAGAAGATTTTTATTCGACCTTGGACGGTACAACATAGTCTGTTTCTATACATTCAATTGTTAAACCTGGGTAATCCACTAAATTTATTTCATATGTAGCCGATAATAACTGATTTTGCTCCTCAAAAATACGAATAAATGGGTATGCAGAATTCAAAGTATTTTGTCTTGATACGATGCCTCTACGATTATCCGATAATTTTAAAATAACCCCATTAGGATAATGGACAACCGCCTTTTTCAGAGCTCTCACGATACGTGCATCGTAAATAGTGCCTGAACCCGCTTCTACAATTGCTAAGCCCTGTGAAGGCAGCATTTTCTCACGGTAAACGCGATTTGTTGTCACAGCATCAAAGACATCAGCTACACCAATTATTTTAGCAAACGGATGAATTTCGAAATCAACTAAGCCTCGAGGATAACCGCTGCCATCAATACGTTCATGATGCTGAAACGCACAATGAGCTACTAGCAATGATATAGAATGTAAATTCCGTAACAAATCAAAGCCAAAACGTGTATGCTTCTTCATCGTATCAAATTCCTCATTGGATAAGCGTCCAGGCTTAGTGAGGATTTCCTTTGGCACCATCAGCTTGCCTACATCATGTAATAAAGCACCAATGCCAATTAAACGTAAATCCTCCGCTGAGTATCCAAGCTCTTTCGCAATGGCTATCGAATAAAGCGTAACCTGAAAGGAATGTTGATATAAATACTCATCAAATAAATATGCATCTGTTAGTATTGTTAAAATTTCATCATTTCCAGTAACTGCTGACAGTAACTCATCTACAATTGAGACAATAGCTTTTGACTGCTGGTCAAGTATATAAGAGGCATTTACTGGATTTAATCCATCCATTGATTGAAAGGAACTCTTGATGGTTGAAACTGCCTTATTTCGCATTGCAGGTGGAACAGTTTCCTTTACTTCAATCCCCTCAGAAATTTCATCATCTATATATAAATAATGCATATTTAATTCCTGAAGTCTTTGAATAATGCGGTCGTTTATCACAACATCCTTCTTTAATAAAGGATGTCCAGCCTCATTCCAAATAGTTCTTCCTAATACCATTCCTTCTTTTAATACATCGATTGAAATTAATCGCATGACCTCTTCCCCAATCCATTCTTAAAGCATCGATTTCTACGGCTTAAAAATTCTTTGCCCATAATCTATCATAATGTTTCGTAAAAATTCTGGTAGAATATATTTTTTCTTCGCATATTTAAAACTTGGATAAAAATAACCAAATGTAAACAAATCAAGCGTTACTAATTTATAAATTCGATCGTTATCTGCAAGCTTTCCATTGACAAGCAACTGACGATCCTCATTCATTGAAAAGCCATAAGTCAGCATCTTTCCAAAGATTACGCCTCTAAATCCTAGTCCCTTCAACTCAATATAGGGCCACTCTTCATTTTTTGATTGCTGGAATATTTCTTTCATTTCTGCAACTGTTAATTCAATCGTACATAAATTAATTGGATGTGGGAAAATCCTATGCAAGTCCAAGGCAGTCACAGTTCCCTTCGGTAGACTATCTAAAAATATTCCCGCATTAAATAATGCACAGTCAGCACCGCTTTTATCTAAGATGGCCTGTGCAAACAAATCGGATAATTGCGAATAATGGAACCATTCCTTATTGTACGATTTTTTTGTTATAAATATTGGAATATCTAGCAATTGCTTGCCTTCTTCTTCATATGACTGTACAATGTCTATTTCATTTTTAACCTTTGGCAAATCCTTATTATGAATTAAACTATCCTTTTTTTCAACAATTTTCCTCAGTTTTTTATCATATTCTACCACAAGATGCCCTGTATATTGTCCGAATTTTCCTCCACCTGTCAATAATACGCCATTGACAAGCTTGCCATTAGGCAGAATATGATGGGTATGTGAGCCAAAGATTACATCTATTTCTGGGCATTCATCCGCTAAGAGCTCATCCTCTGTAATACCTAAATGTGACAAACATACAACAATATCTACTTCCTTACGAAGCTGAAGAGCTAGCCGAATTAATGTCCCTCGAGCCTCGTCCATTTCCCACTTCAATTCTTTATAATAAATTTCAAACATAGCTGTCGCTGCAATTACCGCTAGCTTAGTACCCTGTGCAGTAGTTAATACAATATAGGGCTTCATCCAAAAAGGATTACTTCCTTGAGAGGCATAGACATTGGCTACAACAACCTCAAACGCTGCCTCATCATACAAATGATATAGTTCTTCGTGTGATAATGTTATGCCTTCATTATTGCCAATGGTCACGACATCGTAACCCGCTTCATTTAGCAATTTCACATTACCCTTACCGATTGTAGCCTCTGTATAAATATTGGAACGATCTAAATGATCACCAACATCAAAAAGAAAACTTGATTCGCCTATTGTTGCGAGTTCCATACGCCGCTCTTTCACATAATTTTGCATTCGTGGCCAATACTTAAAATGACTGTGCAAATCATTCGTGTGAAAAATATGAATTTTTTCCAGCATTTTAGCCACCTCTTCTTTTCATTCACATTAATATCTCAACAAAAACACCTTACAATAAACCTTCAATTATGGATCTAATTCCCATTAATAATAATATAATGCGCAATGCTACTACAAGTGTCTCTGATTTTATTCTTTTATTTAACGCTGCTCCAAGCTTTGCACCGATATAGGCACCAGGAATAACAGGAATTGTATAGAGCCAAGGCACATGCCCTAAATATATGTGACTAGCTGAACCAACAAGCGATGAAAGAAACACTAGGAACATTGATGTTGCCACAGCAACATGTGGCGGGAATAAAAATAAAATAATCATTGCAGGTACAATCATTGAGCCGCCGCCGATACCAAATAATCCAGAGGCAAAGCCTATACCAAATGTTATAATAATGGCAAACCAGATGGGGTACCCATAAACAAAGGTATTACCTTCAGTATCCGTAAATTCGCGCTGAGTCCCATTTTTTACAAACCATTTTACAGGTTTCAATTTATCACGTACAAGTAATATCGTCGCTAAAATAATAAGTAAAATACCAAAATATAAATTAAATGAAGGTAAATCTAATCCCTTATTTACCCATGCACCTAGCATTGTTCCTGGAACACTACCTATAAAAAATATCAACCCGCTTTTATAATCAACAGTTTTGGATTTCATAAAGCTTAAGGTTGAGGCAAGTCCAGTAAAAATCATCATCACAACCGACAATCCAACCACCTTTTGAGGTGTTATATCTGGAATCATTCCTAGATTCAATCCTACGAATAATGTTGCTGGCACTAATATTATGCCCCCACCAAGTCCAACTAGTGCACCTACTAAGCCAGAAAATAGTGCAATAATGACTAAAAGAAAAAATTCCATTATAGTTCCCCTTCAAACATATTTAATTGTTTAGGCGCTAGCCCGACATCTTTAATGTCTAAAATACCTTGCAGTTCCTTCGCATTTTTAGCGGCATGCAGCCCTGAATTATTATTAAATAATACGAAAAGCTCCTCCACCCTAGTCTCAAGCTCTGTGATATGATGCCCAAGCTGCAGCAATTCTTCTTTATTATAATCGTATAAAAACCGAACTTTTCGCCAATTTTCAGCATTTCCGGTGTTACGCCAGCCATGAATATTGCGACCATGAATTCGAATAAGTGCCTTCTTGGTAGTGACAGCAGGATAAAATGGAACAGAGCCGACACCTGCTTGTGGTTCATCACAAATTGTATGAACAAATTGATGCTCCTGTAAGAAATCCATAGTTTGCTGCACGACAGACTCTGCATACCATGTTTGATTTCGAAACTCTATAGCCACCTCAAAATCCTTAAGCTGCTGTCGTATATACAACAAATATTGAACATTTTTTGCCTGACAATCAAACCATGGCGGAAACTGAGCAAGAATCATTCCTAGCTTACCATGGTTTTTAAATTCATTGGCACATTCTATAAAGGCATTAAACATATCATTTTTTGATTCAAAAGGAATTTCCCCCCGTAAATGCCCTGTCATGCCTTGATAGGCTTTGACAACAAAACGGAAATCATCTGGCGTATCCTGACACCATTTTCGTACATTCTCATTAGATGGGATAGCATAAAAAGAAGTATCTACTTCAACCGTTAAAAAATGACCCGTATAATCGAATAATTTATCTTTTGAGGCAGTCACTCCACTATAAAGTGAAGGATGATCTCCCCAACCAGTTAATCCAACCCGTATCATGTGACTCCCTCCTCTATGTACATTATCATAGCATACAGTTTCTACTTCCATATGAACACATAGTAAAAAAATCGTATTCACAAAATCTATTTTAATAGGGGGATTAAATAACGAATAAAAAAACTGCACCCCAATTGTTTGATGTATACAACAATTGGGATACAGCATACTGATAAAGTAAAGCTATAATTTTTCTTCTTATTTACTTAAAACCTGATGCTTATTTTATAAGATATTGTTGAACGCTTTCTAAGAATTTAATTCGGCTATATGCTGGACCGCCTTCCATTAGTGGATCTACAACATTGACAAATACTTGATCATTTTTAAAGGCATTAATATTTTGAACAATTGGATTCTTTTTAAAATCTTCTAATGCATTTGGTGCATCAGCATTTTCATCAGCAGAGAATTGAATAAACACATAGTCTGGGTTCATATCAGCCAATTGCTCCACAGAAATAGCTTCCTGTGACTTAGCCTTGCTTACTTCATCAGGTACTTCTAAACCAAGCTCTCCATATAATACAGGATTGAAGAAAACTTCTTTCGGATACACATATGCTTGTCCACCACGAATACGAATAGCTGCCACTTTTTGACCTTTTAATTTCTCAATTAGAGTTGCTTTAGCAGCTTCGATATCAGCCCTATATGTAGATAGGATTTTTTCTGCGTCTGCTTGTTTACCAGTTAAGTTAGCTAATAAATTTAAATTATCTTCCCAGTTTGTTGAGATATGCGATACTAAAATTGTAGGAGCTATTTTCTCCAACTTTCCTTGTACCTCCTCTGGAAACTTTGTGGAGCCTAAAATAACATCCGGAGCTAGTTCTACTATTTTTTCAAAGTTCGGTTTTATTTTCTCACCAATGGATTCAGCTTTGTCTGTCACAGAAGCATAGAGTTCAGGGAATTTTCCACCAATAGCAATTGCCCCTACTGGATGCACATCAAGCACAACCATATCCTCCATTGCCTCCATTGCGCCTGTTACAACGATTCTTTCTACTTTTTGTGGAACTGTATAGCTTTCACCAAGATACTCTATAGTTCTTGTACCATTTTCTTCTGTACTCTCTTCTTTTGTTTGAGCTGTTTCTCCGCTTTCATTTTTATCAGAGGATGGATCTTGCTCACTTTCCTTTTCTCCTCCACAGGCCGCTAAAACGAGCATCAATAATGCAATAAAGCTAACAAGTATAAATTTCTTTGTCATTCTGTCGAACACTCCTTTATCAATTATGTATGAATACCATTCTATCTGTTCTAGTAACCTCCCCTTCTTATGTAGTTAATTTGAAAATGTATTATCAGCTCCCATTTTAAATGATATTGATAATCATTATCATTTTAGTATTAAATTATTATAAAATCCAGTGTTATTTCTATAATTAGTGAAATTAATTATCAATTAGGTCAAAAATCTCCCTAAGTAGCTATACAAAAAAGGCATCCTAATTAAAGGATGCCTTTTTATGGGTATATCATTAAAATTAAAGTTTTACGATATTTGTAGCTTGTGGTCCACGTTGACCTTCTTCTACTGAGAATTCAACTTTTTGACCTTCTTCTAATGTTTTGAAACCGTCACCTTGAATAGCTGAGAAGTGAGCGAATACATCATTTCCGCCTTCTACTTCGATGAAGCCAAAACCTTTTTCTGCGTTAAACCATTTTACTGTACCTTGTGTCATTTATATGACCTCCACTAATTGTATTAAATAAAATCATATTGCTTCAAAAGAAAAAAATTCACAAATTACAAAAAGTAACTAACAAAACACGATTACTCTTTGTAATTTGTGAATTCATTGTTCTACCGCAATTGATTTTATTACTTTAACTTTATGATAAAATATCGTATTTGTCCAGTATAATGTCACTATTGCCAAAAAAAAGATTTAGAAAAGCAACAAACTTCGAGTAATATACAAAAAAAATCACTGTCAGCCAAGGTTTATAAATTATTTCGTAATTATTTTCATCAAATTTATATTATACTTCTAAGCTTTAATAAGGTTTTTGAATAGGTTAGAAATAACAAAAACTTGAACTGATTGCATCTTGTGGAAGGTATATAAAAGATTCCCTCTGTTTAATACGTGCTTGCGATACTTTTTTCAATTCTTGCCCCTGATAGTTAAAGAAAGTTTGGATGTAATTTATAACCCTCATATACAGCTTGCCAAGTGGTTTATTCATTCTGTTTTCTATTTGTCCTAATGGCTTAAATCCATATTGTGCATAAAGAGAATGACCATCATTTGTAGCTAGTTGAAAACTTGTGCCTTTTAATTTAGGATGCACTGTTATAATACTCATTAACCATTTGCTCAATCCAAGCCCTCTATAGTCAGAAAGTATGAAAGTCTAACAAGATCAGGCACAACCCTTGCACAGCCAATTTGCTTAGCATTGCCCTCAGTTGGATTACCTTCGTAAACTCCATAACAAAGTATAGAAATTTCAATGAATGCTTCTACTAATTCTTTTGCAATACCCTTTACCCAATAAGAATCGTTACTAAGGAAGATATGTTTTTTTCCGTATCCAAAAACTCTTATTGATGCTGATTGTAAATCCATCATCATTCATCCATTCTGTTACATCATCCTTTAGCATATTCCAATTCCCCTAAATTCCGTTTGTATATTTATAATATAAAATGTTTATTTAATTGAACGGAAAAATAAGCAATGATGAAGAAGTTATACGTGAACTAAAGAAATTCTAGGCAAAGCAAAATGACTGGATTCTTAATAACCCAAGACTTCGCAAAAAAATAAATTTTAATAAATGAAGGCTTTTTAAATATAATATATAATTTAGAAAGAATAATCCAAATAAGTACCATTTATCCAAATGACTACTATCGGAACAAAGAGAGAGTTTGAAATCGAAAAGAAAAATGAAATAATCGAATTGATATTTGGAGGGAAATTAAATGCAAATAAGATTTGAATTAGAGGAAGGTACTTCTATTTTGAATAATCTTTATTTTGATGGCTATTTAAAAGTGTTTGCAAAAGATAACAATGAGGACGAGCTACTTTTCTTTACCACTACTGGACACAGTACTATTTTAGGTGAATTTACTAGCAAATTGATAACACTTTATCAAACAGGAAAAAGTCAAAAGTTAGACCCATTTGGCAATGCAGATATTCTTACTTTAGAAAAAAATAGGTCTAAATTCATAGTTTCACATTCTGAAAAAATCGAAAAAAATAGTCAGTGGCTGCATACATTCAATTTCACCGAGTTTTTAACTGCTTATATAAAAGAATTACATCGATATTTAGCTACAGCGAAAAAAGCAGATACGAATATCGAGACAATTAAAACTTATGTTTATTTGAAGGAAGGATTAGACACTTTACAGATGATTATTAAATAAATCCTTATATATCACCAAAAGACCAAGACGGCAATTAAGCTTATCTCGGTCTTAGAATGATTTTATTTTATCAAGGAATAAATATATGTGTCATATGGAACATTACTTTGATATATATATTTTTTTAACAACCCTTCTTTTTCAAAGCCAGCTTTTATTAATAGCTTGTTTGAAGCATCATTTTCAGTGAAAACTATTGCTCCTATACGCACTAACTCCATCTCTTGGAAGCCAAATGAAATTACTTTATTAACGGCCTCCAGTGCATAGCCTTTTCCCCAACTCTCTGGGAAAAGTGCATAACTTATTTCAGCCCTTTTATGTTCAATCGACCACTCTTGAAAACCAATAGTTCCAATTATGCCTTCTTGCCCTTTTAATTCTATTCCCCATTTAATTCCGCGTTTTTCATCATAGTTCTTTGAAAAATTATTAATTATTTGCCTAACTTGATCTAAATTCGTTAATGGATTCTGTCCGTAATGACGTAGTACATCAGAATTAGAAAAACAATTTAAAATAGCCTGAGCATCATTAACTGTAAGCTCTCGTAACACTAATCGATCAGTATGTAAAATAGGAATCATTTCGCCACTCCTTCTAAATAGGTTTTATCTTACACATTTTATATAAAAAGAGTGAAGATTGCATCACTTATTTATTATGACTGCGCTAAACTGGCTATGTTGCAACCACTATACGATGACCCTTAGATTTTTATATAAACAGAAAAAATCATCCAACCCTATTTTTCTGATGCTGTCGTCATCCGACCAATCTCTAACGGCATAAATACTTTAAGAAAACTTAGTTACATTGATTGACCTTCCTCTTACAGGATACTTTATATTTAAAGTAATTTGATAAGGAGGTGATTGTTATGCTTACAATTGGTGAGTTTTCAAAAATATCCCACCTAACACTGAAAACGCTTCGCTACTATGATGAAATTGGACTCTTAAAGCCTGATTTCATTGATGCTAATAATAACTATCGCTATTATAATATTTCCCAATTAGAATCAGCTTTATTAATAGCACGATTAAAAAACTATTTATTTTCGTTAGAAGACATCAAAATTATTTTAACTAATAGTGATGATACCGAACTCCTTAGTAATAAAATGAAAACCAAACAAGAAAATCTAACACAACAACTTACATTTTATTCTTCTATGTTAAAAGAACTAAAACTTGATATTCAAACGTTAGATAAAAAGGGAAATATCATGGCCTATTTAGATCAGATTGAAATTAAACTTGTAGATCACTTAACCTATGATATTTTATCTCAACGAAAAAGAATGAATACCGCTGATTTTTTAATACACTTTAGTGAGTTGTTTAGTAAACTTTTGTTCGGAAATTTATCACCTAGCGCAAAACCACTTGCTATTTTCCATAGTACCGAATATGAACCTGATAATTATGATGTAGAAATTGCGATTCCACTTACAACTGCCACAAATGAAACAAAAGTGTTTAATCCTGGTCTTTGTGCAATGGCTACGCTTATTGGCTCTTACGATAAACTACCTTCCATTCATACTAAATTACATGTTTGGATAGATGAAAATAACTATAAATTGAATGGAGCACCATTTGAAGTTTATCAAACGGACCCCTATAGCACACAAGAGGATAATAATATCATAGAAGTATTTTTTCCAATTAAATATAAATAACGAAGGGGTGCCTTACTATGTATGGTATAAACAATTCTACGATAAAAGAAAAAATCTTAATTTTAATTGCTGAAATTATCTATTTAATCATTGCATATTATTTACTTTTCATTACATATGAAAAATCCGCCATTTCTCTAGGACTTTTTATCGCTTTAATTATTACAGCTTTGCGATTAACAGCTATGATGTTTATATGGTTACCTAGAGGTATAGCAATGCAGGAAGCTCTCATGAACAGTATAGCCTTTGGAATTTATTATTTGGGCTTCCCCATTTTAATGATCACTAGTAAGCAGGATCTAAACTTAACAATACTAATTGTAGGCTGGATATTATTTTTAGGAGGCAGTATGTTAAACACTGTTTCAGAATTACTTAGAAAACCTTTTAAAGATAATCCTGTAAACAAAGGTAAGCTCTATACAGGCGGTTTATTTAAATATGCGATTCATATTAATTATCTCGGAGATTGCCTTTGGGTGCTAGGCTTAGCGCTAATCTCAAACAATATTTATAGTTTGCTTATCCCTCTTGGTTTATTCTTCGTATTTGTTTTTGGCTATATCCCAAAATCAGATGATTACTTACAAAACAAGTACGGAGATCAATTTACAATATATAAACAGAAAACTAAAAAACTAATTCCTTTCATTTGGTAAATAACAACAAATTCAAGGTCATCAAGATCACCGATTATTGGGTGATCTTTTTTACTCAACAACCTAAAAATAACCACAATCATTTCAATCGAAGGCACTGGACAGTAATGACTGTAAATTGAAGCAAGGATTTGACATATAATCTTTAGATATTCAAGACATAAATTCCTTATTTTGATGAGATGCGTTTCTAAACGGTTGGGACATGAAACAATTCAATTTCTGATTTAGATTTTTCTGATAAAAAAGAAGAAGACGAACTATAAAAGTTCGTCTCATGTTGTTGAAATACTATTATGTCAATGAAATCAAGGTGACAAATAAAAAAATATAGCTCTTTTTCAAAACGAGGGGTTGATCTCCGTTCCGA
>NZ_JBNNMG010000027.1:0-61799 GCF_050272555.1 Lysinibacillus sp. NPDC047702
GAACGGAGATCAACCCCTCGTTTTGAAAAAGGGCTATACTTTTTAATTTGTCACCTTGATTTCATTGACATAATAGTATTTCAACAACATGAAAAGACGAGAATCTAAATTATTCTCGTCTTTTCATCATGCTCTTATTCAGCATTTCGCATTTCATCTAATACACGATTTACACGTTTTTCTAGCATTTTCATACCGCTGCCACCAGCTTGCATATGACGCAGCTGACCATCTTTATCAAACACAAAATATGCAGGCACATATTGGTTTTCAAAAGCATCTGTTAACTTCATTTCACTATCCACAAAGATTGGTTGCACAATGTCATGCTCAGCCGCTACTGCTTTAATTGTCTCTAAATCAGTATCTGCTTCAGAACGCGGCATATGTACTGCTACAACATTTAGCTCATCTTTATATTGATCACGGAAATTATTAACATCTGGCATAGCCTCTTTACATAAATGACAGCTCACTGACCAGAAATGGATTAATGTTGGTTTTTTGCCTACTAATTCTGCTTTTGTTACTTCTCCATTTAACCAAGTCGTTGCGCCAACTAATTCAGGCATTTGTTCACGAAGTTTCATAAAAATCCTCCTCTAATATATCATTTGTTTTAAATGTTTTAGATTATGGTCGAAAACTCTTCCCAAAATCTATTACAATCCGAGGTAAAGTAAATTAACATTCACCAATTCACTTAAAAGTCCCCACAAGCATGTCGTGGGGACTCTTTTTTTGTTAAATAATGACTCAACTCTATTTTATTATAGAGTTGCTTGACCTGGACGCCAGTTTGCTGGGCAAAGACCACCAGTTTGTAATGCTTGAAGTACACGTAAAGTTTCATCTACATCACGGCCGATGTTGTTATCGAAAATTGTTTGGTATTTTAATTCGCCTTCTGGGTTGATGATGAATAAACCGCGTAGTGCGATACCTTCTTCTTCAATTAATACACCATAATCTTTAGAAATTTGGTGGTTTGTATCAGCAGCTAATGGATATTTTAATTCACCAAGACCATTTTGAGTGCGGTCTGTGTTGATCCATGCTAAGTGTGTGTGAATTGTATCCGTAGACACACCAATTACTTCTGCATCTAAGTCCTCGAACTCGTCGTAACGATCGCTCATTGCAGTGATTTCAGTTGGGCATACAAAAGTGAAGTCCATTGGGTAGAAGAAAAGAACAGTCCATTTGTCTTGTGCTTTAATGTCTTCTAATGATACTTTGCCAAAAGATTTGTCTGGAAGTACTGCTTCCATTGTAAAGTCAGGTGCTTGTTTACCTACCATGCGTTCTGCCATAATAAATCCCTCCGATTAAATATGTAGTGTATATATTCCATTCGCACTAGCGAACTCGTCTTCTACGATAGCAGAGTAATCGTAGTTTTTCAAACAAGTAAACTTCGTTAAGGGACATGTTTCAAATTATCTGACAAATTTTTGTCAAATCCCGAAATGGAATAGCGGCTACAGCCTATTTATTAGCTATTTTTAACAATTTTATTCTAGAATAAACAAACTTTTTCTTCTTGCGATTTATGTTAAATTTCTAAAAATTTTTTCTTCTTTTTTTTCACTAAAAACGATTGCATATCTAAAATTTTTATGTATAATTGTAATGGTTTTAGTAAACTAAAAGTTTTGTTAAAGTAAACTTCATATTTCAAAAGTTTATGATTGCTAAACTTCTTCTAGGAGGGAAAAGATGCAAATAGGAGCAAAAATTAAAGCGCTTCGTTTAAAAAAAGGTCTTACCCAAGAGGAGCTTGGAGAACGTACAGATTTAAGTAAAGGTTATATTTCCCAATTAGAACGTGATTTAAATTCACCTTCTATAGAAACACTCTTTTCGATATTAGAAGTGTTAGGGTCAACACCTAAGGAATTTTTTGATGATGAATCACCTGAACAAAAGGTTGTTTATACAGAGGAAGATCAATCCACCTATACGGATGAAGAAAAAAAATATGAAATTCAATGGCTTATTCCAACATCAAATGAAAAAGAAATGGAGCCTATTTTCCTAACTCTTGCTGCTGAAGGTGAATTTAAACAATTTGAACCCTCACTCTCCGAAACCTTTATTTATGTAGTGAAAGGTCGTATTCGTCTCGTTTTGGGGAATGAACAGTATATAGCTAGTGAAGGTAACGCTCTCTATTTTGATGCGACAGATCATCATCAAATTTTTAATGCACATGATGCTGAAACAAAGATTTTGCTTGTCGCTACGGATTCATACTTATAGCTAAGGAGGCGCATCTATGACAACGAATTCAATTATCCGCTTTGAAAATGTTTCAAAGTCTTATAATGACGGCACGATCGTTTTAAAAAACATTAATCTAGAGCTAGAAAAAGGGAAATTTTACACATTATTGGGTCCCTCTGGTTGTGGTAAAACAACTATTTTACGAATTATCGCAGGCTTCACTGAACCATCTACAGGAGATGTTTATTTTCACGATAAGAAAATCAACTCAGTGCCAGCAAATGAACGTCAAGTAAACACAGTCTTTCAGGATTATGCATTGTTTCCTCATTTAAATGTCTTTGAAAATGTCGCATTTGGACTACGTATTAAAAAGCTGCCTGAAAACGAAATTAAGGAACGTGTGGCTGAAGCATTAAAATTTGTCAATCTTGCTGGGTACGGAAGCCGTGAAATTTCTGAAATGTCAGGTGGTCAGCGTCAGCGTGTAGCAATTGCTCGTGCGATCGTAAATGATCCAGAAGTAATCTTATTAGATGAACCTCTTTCAGCGTTAGATTTAAAGCTACGTACTGAGATGCAATATGAGCTTCGAGAATTACAGCAACGTCTTGGCAAAACGTTTGTCTTCGTGACACACGATCAAGAAGAAGCACTTGCTATGAGTGATGAAATATTTGTACTAAGTGAAGGCCAAATTCAACAATCAGGTACTCCTGTTGATATTTATGATGAGCCCATTAACCGCTTCGTAGCTGACTTTATAGGAGAATCAAATATTGTACCTGGTGTAATGGTTGAGGATTTCAAAGTAGAGTTTGCTGGCAAAATGTTCGAATGTGTTGACCAAGGGATGAAACCAAATGAAAAAGTCGATATTGTTATTCGTCCAGAGGATTTAGAAATGACAACTATTGATAAAGGTAAACTTATCGTAAAAGTTGATACGCAATTATTCCGTGGTGTGCATTATGAATTATCCACATATGATAAAGATGGCAATGAGTGGCTTGTCCATTCTTTGAAAAAAGCTGAGGTAGGGACAGAAATTGGCTTAGATTTTGATCCAGAGGCTATTCATGTTATGCGTTTAAATGAAACCGAAGAAGAGTTTGACAAACGTTTAGAAGCTTATGGAGATGAAGACGATGCAAGCTAAAACATCGAAATCTGCCTTATTTCCATACGTTTTATGGATTGCATTTTTCGTTATTGCACCAATTGCACTGGTCGTATACTATTCCCTACTAGATATACATGGCAATTTCACGTTTGATAACTATAAAGCATTCTTTACTTCCGTTTATTTAAAAATGACCTTAAGCTCGTTCTGGTATGCGTTTTTAATTACTTTCTTTACGTTACTAGTTTCGTATCCAACAGCCTATTTTTTAACAAAAACTAAGTATAAGCAGCTTTGGCTACTACTAATTATTATTCCTTCTTGGATTAATCTTTTGTTAAAAACGTATGCTTTTATCGGTATTTTTGGCTTGTACGGTCCATTAAATGCATTTATTGAAGTATTTGGCTTTGATCCAAAGCAAATGCTATTTACAGATATTAGCTTTGTATTTGTATCAGTGTATATTTTTATACCTTTTATGATCTTACCTATCTTTAATTCTTTAGATCGTTTAAACCCTACTCTTATCTATGCAGCACGTGATTTGGGTGCATCTGCCTTTACGACATTCCGTCGTGTTGTACTGCCTTTGACTATGGATGGCGTTAAATCGGGAATACAGGTTGTATTTATTCCTGCATTATCTCTATTTATGATTACACGCTTAATTGCTGGAAACCGCGTGATTACACTTGGCACAGCTATTGAACAACAGTTCTTAGTGACTCAAAACTGGGGAATGGGCTCGACTATCGCTGTATTCCTAATTTTATTCATGGTCATTATTATGCTGATTACAGGACAAAAGGATAAAGGGGGCAGCGTACGATGAATAAATTATCAGCTTCCGCAAAGGTGTATTTAGCTCTTGTTTTTATCGTTTTGTATGCACCTATCTTTTATTTAATTTTTTATTCTTTTAACAGTGGCGGCTCCATGAATAATTTTGAATCCTTTACGCTTGAACATTATAAAGCTGTATTTGAGGACTCCCGTCTGCTGGTTATTTTAATTAATACGGTCATCGTAGCACTGCTTTCCGCTTTAATTTCAACAATTATCGGTACATTAGGTGCAATTGGTATTGTAACAGTGAAAGATGCAAAAATGCGTAATACATTACTTTCCTTAAACAATGTATTGATTGTCAGTCCTGATGTTATTATTGGTGCGAGCTTTTTAATTTTGTTCACGATGGTTGGTATTAAATTAGGCTTTGCTTCTGTTTTATTAGCACACGTAGCTTTTAGTGTACCAATTGTTGTACTGATGGTTTTACCAAAGCTGTTAGAAATGAATACATCATTAATTGATGCTGCATTAGATTTAGGCGCATCCAAAAAAGATGTGATGATGCGTGTCATTTTACCGTATATTCAGCCTGGGATCTTTGCAGGGTTCTTCCTTGCCCTTACGTATTCCTTAGATGACTTTGCGGTTACCTTTTTCGTAACTGGCAATGGCTTCAGTACATTATCTGTGGAAATTTACTCTATGGCACGTGCTGGAATTTCCTTAACGGTAAATGCTATTTCTGGCTTAGTATTCTTCGTTACGGTGATTGTCGTAGTCAGCTATTACTTCATCACAAGTCGAGCTAGTAAAAGAACGGAGGGACAACAATGAAGCAATTAATTCAAGCTACAATTGCGATACTTGTCGTGTCCGCCCTATTATTCTACGCTGCTGATGCCTTGAGTGCTGGTGGTGGAAAAAGCGGGAAAAACACGTTAACGATCTTTAACTGGGGAGAATATATAGATCCTGATTTGCTAAAGCAATTTGAAAAAGAAACAGGTATTCATGTAATTTATGAGACGTTTGACTCCAATGAAGCCATGATGACAAAAATTCAACAGGGTGGAACAGCTTATGATATTGCTGTACCTTCTGAATATATGATTGAAAAAATGAAGGAAGAAAATTTATTAATTCCTTTAGATAAAACAAAAATCCCTAATTTAAAAAATATTGATCCATATTTTCTAGATTTACCATTTGATGATGACAATAAATATTCAGTCCCTTACTTCTGGGGAACAGTAGGTATTGTCTATAATCCAAACCTTGTTGGTGATTTAGATTTCTCTTCATGGGATGATTTGTGGGACCCTTCATTAAAACGAAAAGTCTTTTTAGTAGATGGTGCTCGTGAGGTAATCGGGATGGGCTTAAATAGCCTAGGACATTCGCTGAATTCATTGGATAATCATGAACTACGTGAAGCTACAGACAAATTAATCACACTTGCCCCAAATGTTAAAGCCATCATTGGTGATGAAATTACGCCGTTAATGATCAATAACGAGGCAACTGTAGCCCTCACTTGGTCTGGGCAGGCAGCAGACATGATGTCAGAAAATGAAGAGCTAGACTTTGCAGTACCAGAGGAAGGCTCAAACTTATGGTTTGATAATATGGTCATCCCAAAAACATCTAAAAATATTGAGGGTGCTCATGCCTTTATTAATTTTATGCTAAAAGCTGAGTCAGGTGCCCAAAACGCTGATTATGTTGGCTACTCTACCCCTAACATTGCAGCAATGGATTTAATGGATAAGGAAGTTGTATCTGATGAACGCTATTATCCTTCTGAAGAGCAACGAGAAACATTAGAAGTATATAAAAACTTAGGTCCTGATTACTTAGGCAAATACAATGAATTATTTTTAGAATTTAAAATGAGTATTCGATAGATTATAAAAAGTGATGAAAAACAAAATTGTTTTTCATCACTTTTTTTCATGTTGTTGAAATACTATTATGTCAATGAAATCAAGGTGACAATTTAAAAAGTATAGCCCTTTTTCAAAACGAGGGGTTGATCTCCGTTCCGACTGAGTGCTTTCCTGGGGGCGTCCGATGAGCCGCTTGGGGCAACAGGAGGTTGGTCACGAAGGCGTTATCACAGGACGTGACGGTTTTAGCCTTCGTTCCCCTAATTTGCTCGCTCCAGGGTCTCATCTGTGACGCTGAATCCCCGAGGAGTCACGCAGTCTACACTCCAATCAACCATCGCTCATAGTATTTTCATTGGCATTTCACATAAATGTATAGTGATTAATTGAAGTCTTAACCATCACTATTTTGCGGTAAAATGGAGATTTTATATAACATTTTACTTATGCGAAAACAGAGCGACAGCAACAAGTAGCTTTATGTAAAGTGACAATGTGGTTTTAACCATAAAATGCAGGACAACAATTATAGAATTGTGCCACTATTCTATCCATTTAATGATGGTGAGTAACATGCTTTTACTTTACTTTTCTTTTGAAGGAAGAAAATATTTAAAGTTCTACACTATTGCTGATTGGAGTGCAAGGCTACTCGACTCCCGTGGGATAGCGAGACAGACGAGACCCTGCACGGAGCGTTAGCGCAGGAAGCGGCTCGTCGCTCGCCCACAGGAAGCCTTGCTCTGCGCGAAAGCGAAGCGTCAGCGGCAAAGCGAGTAGCCTGGAACGGAAATCACCTTCATTTAACTTAGTAGTGTTCACAAAGAATCCCTTGACCATTTAGTTTTTTTGTTGAAGGAAAGAAGAAGCATTTTTTATCGAGGAAGCCATGTTGATGATTTTTGGATTACATCTGATTTATCAGTATTCTGTACTGCCTCTTGGATAATATTTAGCTCAGTAGCTGAAAGATCACCCGTTATCTGTAATTGTTGTAAATCAATTTCACCTTTATTAGAATTTGAAAGTAATGTATGAACCATATTCATTATCATAGTATTCCCTTCCTTTCAATTTGTTTACAGTTATAATAATATAAAGGGAGTGTGTATTAACCGCAAATCTATTTGTAATAACCGCAAATTTTTTATTTGGGGAGGGTTATATGAAGAGTAATAAAAGAAAAATTCTATTTTTACAATTAATATTTTTATTAGCCCACTTCTTTTTAATATTCACTATGTTGAAACCATATATAGGTATAGATGTACAGTATAATAAAAATGGCCAAATCATCATATCCAATATCTATGATAACGATGGCTGGGCTCGCTATTCAAATCTCGCTATCGGTGATACTATCTTAGAGGTAGATGAGATCAATATGACTACGATCAATAATCATCTCAAACATAATAATTGCTTTGTTCATGGTTCCTCTATAAAAATTATAAGAAACAATGAAATACAGTACATACAAGCACCACCTGATTCTGTTAAAGACACCTTTCAGGAAATTATCATTCCTAGCATATTTTCCTTAACAGTATTCATTCTGACTCTTTTTATCTATCAACAAAATAGTAAAGTTGCTTTTTATTTAACTGGATTTCTATTATCAGTGTCTCTTAGTTTTTTTGCCTCGACAGAATCTGGAAGAGGAGATATTGTTTCCAGTATTATTATTAGTGTATTTTTTCCCTTAGGCTCTCTTTTTCTGACACATTTCATTCGAGTGCTGTTGTTAGAAAAGGGTATTAAAATCAAATGGCATATTTTTTATAAAATAAATGGGTTTATCTGTTTGGCTATTATTATTTCAAAATTATTAACTCTTTTCTTCATTAATAATTTAGATGCTTTCAACACCATTCTTGTTATAAGCTACTTCTGTTTCAATATTTGTTTTTCAATTTTGCTACTAATTTATTTTTATTTAACAACTAAAGGTTCTCATCATGAGGTATTTTTAAAATGGTTAATATTAATTCATGTTTGTGCATTTGTACCTTTTATTTTTTTACATGCAGTTCCATTTATCTTTAGACTACCTTATATACAAGATGATCTTGCAGCTTTTACGTTATTTATTATTCCTATTGGTTACACTTATATTGTGTTGACTAATCGCTTAATAGATATTAATTTTATATTAAAACAAATTCCATATTATGTATTTTTAACTTTTATCCCCACTCTTATCTTGACAATTTTCATTATCAGTGAAAGATTCTACTCTAGAAATATTATTTTATATTTTATAATTTTATTTCTAGCTATTCTTACCATCAATATTGTGACATTATTTCTAAAAGAAAAATTAGATTTTCAATTAAAAGATAGTTTACATTATCATCAGTCCTTTTTTTCTAAAAATTTAAATGAATTTTCACAAAAACTAGCTTCTGTTATGAAAGAAGATGATTTAGAAGATTTATTACTGCATCAAATCAAAGAGACATTAGATCCTCAAATTCTACTATTGATAAGAATAAATTATGAAACCACCGAGTACCAATGCTTTGATTTCACCCAAAATAATACAGAAAGCATACTTGCAGATTCTATTAAACTTAAGCTCAAAAACAATCATACAGATATATTAATTGACCATCCTAATTATCTTGGAATTCAGCTTTATGAACATCATCACATAGGTACGTATATTTGGATTAGCAAAAAAAGAAATAATACTACGTTCAATTTGCATGAAAAAATGTGGTTAATAAATATTGTTAAATATGTAAGATTAGTCTATGAAAATTTAAATATAGTAAAAAATATTATTGCAACTATCGAAAATAGAGACACAACCAATCAACAATCATCAAACACCCTTACTCGATTTTTATTGCAATTAAGTGAACAGGAACGTAAACGATTGGCTTCAGATTTACATGATTCTGCTTTACAAGATCAAACAATTTGGTATCAGAAATTAAATCTTCTTATACAAAATTCAAACACTTTACAGAAGGAAGACTTAGAAACATTAAATAAAATCAAGAACGGTTTATTGGATGTTATTAAACAAATTAGAGACACCTGTAGTGAGTTACGTCCCAACTTTTTGCTAAATACTAATTTTACTGCATCTTTAGAGGATCTTTGTAAAAAGAAACAAGCGAAAGCTAGTTTTAGTCTACGGTATGAATTTCTACTTTCTAATTACGCGAACAATCATAATTTAACAATTTCTATCTACCGTGTACTTCAAGAACTGCTGACCAATGCTGAAAAGCATTCTGATGCCACATTAGTATCCATAGAAATGTGGGAGGATGATCATTATATTTACTTAGATTATAAGGATGATGGTGTAGGGATGGACAATATAAGTGAGCAGTATAATGAGGATCATATTGGATTAATAGGTATAAAAGAACGTATTCATATTTTAGATGGAGAAATTGAATTTATTACAGAACTTACTCAAGGATTACAAATTTTAATAACAATTCCGAGGTGAGAACATTGATTCAGCTATTAATTGTAGACGACCATCCAATGGTTGGTCTCGGTACTAAAAATATACTAGAGGAAGTAACTGATTATCATATCACTTATCTATCAAATTGGCAGCAGGTCATACAAGACATAAAGAAAAAATCATTTGATCTTTATTTATTGGATATTAATATGCCTAACTGCTCTGGCATCGAATTATCAAAAAAAATCTTACTTACTCATTCGGATGCTAAAATCATACTTTATACAGGATTTGATTATTCCTGTCAGTTGAACACTCTAATCGAGTTGGGAATTTGCGGTATTATAAGCAAATCTGCATCCTATCAGGAATTAGTGATAAATATACAAGCTGTACTAAATGGTTACGTAATGATTCCAAGGGAAATGTTAATACGTTCGTTACCATCTAACATATCCCAAGGTTTATTAGTCGCTGAGCAACAACAAGAATTTTCACAAAAGGAGATGGAAATTTTAGAGAGTTTAGCCAAAGGATCCAGCAATAAAGAAATTGCAGATGAACTTTTTATGAGCATTCGTGCCGTTGAATACAATTTAACTAAAATATATAAAAGGTTATGTGTAAATTCTCGTTCTGAGGCAGTTGCAAAAATTTTAAATAATAGTCGTGCTCAATTTTAATAATGACTTTCAAGAGATGGAGGGATTATATTGAAGGCATATCAGGACATGAATTTACAGGAAGAATTAATCACATTAGCAAATCAAATAATTGAAAAGTCATTTTCCGATGTCTATTTGCAACAGCTTGCTCAAAGCTATGTAAATTTTAAATTTCAACAAAGTTTAAATTTTGCCCTATTAACTGAACTTCATTATTCCATCTTTAGAGAGCAACAGAATTTAGAAGAAAAAAGAGAATTACAAGTCATTGTAGAATTCATCATATTAGCAGCAGATATATTAGATGATATACAGGACGAGGATGTATTGATTTATCCTTGGTCAAACGTTAATTTAGGGGAAAATTTAAATATTATTATCGGGTTTTTACTAACCTCCCTCCATAAAGTTACACTATTAAATTGTAGTGATGAAGCTAAAAATTTTATCAGTCAACAAATTCAACTATTACTACTCAAGTCAATCAATGGACAACAAAAGGATATGCATAACCGTATTTCTAATGAATCTGAATATTTGGAAATGGTTAGCCTAAAATCTGGCTCTCTTATGCAACTTGCTTGTATTTTAGGAGCTGGGAATGTTCTATCAGAAACATTGCAAACGATTAAAACATATGCAAATTATTTAGGCATAGTAGCTCAAATTCGTAACGATGTACATGATGTTTTAACAGATCATACTATAAATGATTTACATATTAAAAAGGTCACTTTACCTATCCTCTACTATTTGTACATAGAGGATAGTAATTTTCAACCGATTAAAAATTACTATCACAGCAAAACCCAATATATGCATTTAACAGAATCTGAAAAAGCAAATTTAATGGACATCATTCGTAATGGTGGAGCTATTCCATACTGTCATATTCTAGAAAAAATATACTACCACAAATTTCAAGCTTGTATTAATGATATGACTCTCACTAGTGTAGCTCGTGAGCAGCTATTAAATATTGATATTTAAAACATGAAAAGGATAAACTCGCTTCGAATTGAAAGCGAGTTTATCCTTTTCACTGATCCCTCAACATATCTAACTTTTTATTTATTTTCTTTCTTTTTTTATTAAACAACATCTCTTTCAGCTTACTATCCGTATTATTATATTTCTTAAATAAATCATCTGGATTATCAAATATTCCTAAATCATCTGTTATAGAAAAGCTTTGGACATATACACTTTCACCAGTCCAGCAGAGATTTATATTATCTTTATCCTTAACTGAAATTCCATAACCGATAAATCCTTCATTAAAGCTACATAGTCGATTTTTCACTTGCTTTAAATAGGAATCATCTATAATCACCCCTTCTAGCACAATCCAGTCATCATGTAATTGAACCTCCGTCCACGCGTGAACAATTTTACTTGGTGCTAATAGATAAGTGATGCCAGTCAAAGCTCCCTTTTGCATTTTTTTATCAATCAGGAATCCATGTATTCTACAAGGAATTCCAACTGCTCTAAGGAAAGCCATTAAAAGTGTACTTTTTGTATTACATTGCCCATATCCATCACGTAATACTTCAGAAGCGGGAATATCATCTGTCCGATTATAGCCAAACTTAATTTCGTTTCTTACAAAATCATAAATTTCTTTAATTCGATCCTCATAGGCTAAGTCACTCCATCCTCTTTGTTTAACTAGTTGCTGGAGAGCTTCGTCTTGAAAATTTAGCATGGCTGTCGGTTCCAAATATTTCATCATCAGTATTCACCCTTTTCTCCCTCTCTTAATTACCTTATATTACTATTATATCTATAATTATCTATTTCTACTAGAGTGTCGTATGACTATTGTCTATTGTTCTTTAATCATTGCAAAGTATGTATTAAATTGAGTAGTAATTAAGAGAAGATATACATTTGAATCGGTAGGGATTTTTTACCCTACCGATTACTAGTTCATAATTTACCCTTCAACATGCTTCTTTCTTAAAAAAATCAAGGATAAACTAAAAAGGCATGTTAACAATAATCCACACCAAAATGCTTTTGTCATTGCCTCAACAATATATCCTTGCGCATCATTTCGGATATTGCTCTGAATAGCTTTAACTTCCTTTTCTATATTTTCAATTTCAGCATTTACCATAGCAGTTATTTTCTTTTCTATATCTGGTGAAGCATTGACCTCCACAGTTTTAGGCATTTGTTTTAATGCTTCCTCCATTTTCATCGCAACAAATTGATCAGACATTTCCTTGGAGACCTTAAAATCCTCTACCTTCTGCTCTCCTTCAAAAAAGCTATCTTTTTTTCCCTTTAAATTATCAATAGCTATCGTCTTGACAGCATCAGGTACTTCACTATTTTCAAAGCGTGTCACACCATCATCCACTATATCGTTTGCATATTGATTTAAAAAACTTAGAGTAATAGAAACAAATAAAGATACACCAATGGCACCTCCAAGATTTCGTGCTGTCGCAAATATACCTGACCCCAAAGAGACATGCTTTTCTGAAACAGAAACCGTGCACACCGTTACACTTGTAACCATTATGATACCTAATCCAGTTCCTAATAAGGACATCATCGTAATAAGCATTGGAAATTCAGTATCCGGTGTTAATTTTAAGAGGAAAATAAAACCTGAAACAGTAAAAACATATCCAAAAAGCATTGGAACTTGATAGCCAATTTTGTCAATTATTCTTCCTACAATCGGTGCTACGATTAACATTACTGCTGATAAAGGTGTAATAAGAAATGATGCATAAAGAGTCGTAAAATCCTTTACCTGTGTTAGATAAACAGGTAACAAAATTAAAGTACCCATTAACAAAATGCCACCTAAAAAATTCGAGAGAATGCCACCTAAATAATGTTTATTGTTAAATATTGAAAAATCCACTAATGGCACCTTAGCCCGTTTTTCTATAAAAATAAATAATAGAGTGGCTATGATACTAATTGAAAAATAAATATATATGGTCGTTGAAGTCCATCCTAATTTTTCACCCTGTAATATCGCATAAGTTAAAAAATAGAGCGCAATGCTAACAACTAGCATACCTAGAACATCTAATTTAAATGGGGATTTGATATCTTTAAATCCTTTAAAAGCTAGTAGGATGAATGGAAAGGCTACTATAATAATTGGAACATTGATATAAAAGATCCAACGCCAATTAATAAAATCTGTCACTACACCACCAAGACTAGGACCAATAGCTACAGCTAGTGCACCAACGGCTCCCCATATCCCCATGGCAAGCCCCATTTTTTCTGCTGGTACAGCTGTCCTCACTAGCATCATACTAGTTGGAATAATCATTGCCCCACCAATTCCTTGTAAAACTCTAGCTGCAATTAAAACTTCTACTGTAGGGGCCATTCCACATAATAATGAGCTTACAGCAAATACGATAACGCCAATTAGAAAAACTTTTCTCCTGCCAAAAAAATCTGCAATTTTTCCTAAAGTAATTAGTAAAATAGCGAGCGTTAGCACAAACGAATTGATAATCCAAGAAGCTACACTTAAATTTATTTCATAATCATTCATAATATTTGGGAGTGAAATATTAACTACAGTACTGTCTAAAAAAACTAAAAATAAACCAAGGCTTACCGCTAATACCTGCTTCATACCCCCGTATATAGGCTCATTTTGATTTGTCATTGTCAACCCTCTTTCATCTGTTCCATCAATTTATAATTGAGTCGGGACATCCAATACAATTTTCCCAATCAATTCCTTTAGAACATCTGGCGTTGGCCCCATGACTGTTCCTGCCATACTATCACGAATATACCTCTCAATCGGTGTATTAGCGGAATAGGCATGCCCTCCACAAACTTTTAAGCCTAATTCTGCCACCTGTAATACTGTTTGACAGGCCATTACCTTAACCTCTAGTGTACTGACCATATCAACTTCCTTTTTCTCCATCCGTTGAACAAATACATTTAACGCTGTCTCTGCCTGATCGCATAGTACTTTTATTTCTCCGATCATTTGCTGAATACTTTGAAAATCAGAAAGATTTGTATTGATATGTGTATAAAATCGTTTCTTCACATAATTTACTGATTCATTATATATTGCCTTTGCGATACCAATATTGACTGCTGAAATTCCAATTTGCCCCATTGGAAGCAGAGCCTCTCGAGTAATTTTAAAACCCTCGCCTTCTTCCCCAATAAGCATCTGTTTATTTAAATAGGTATCTATATTTAATGGTGCACTTTGGTTCCCTCTTAATCCCATGCCTTCCCATTTTCCACCAACTTCAATGCCATTATATTCGCTAGCTACAGCAAAAAAATTACTTTGCATTGAGTTCTTTGCAAATGTTGCTTTTGAGTTAATGACATACACATCTGCCTCTCCTGCACTGGTTACCATAATTTTATTGGTCTTTAATCGAAGCCCTTTGTCAGTTTCATTTACCTGACTAACTGGTAAGAAAAAATAACAGCCAGATCCAGCTTCACTGAGTGCAATTGTAGTAAGACATTGACCTTTACCAATATTACTTAAAATATTTTTTATATAGTTATTTTCTCTTCCATACAATAAAATAGAAACCGCTGACATATGTTGCACATAGACAAGTGCTGTAGAAGCACAAGCTTGAGCCAGCCTAATAACCGTTTCTTTATAGAGGGATAAAGGTGCCTCCAATCCTCCCAACTTCTGAGGTATGATTAATCCTAAAAAACCACTTTGTCCAAGCTCGGTAATATTTTCTCTTGGAAACTCTCGTTCTCTATCAATTCGTGCAGCATTAGGAGCAACAAAATCAACGATAATATCATCCAATTTCGTCAAAAGATCTTGCGTAAAATTTTTTTCTTGTATAGTACTCAATTTATTGCCTCCTCTTTTAATAGTATTGGTGAAAATCTCGCATCATCACATAATGAATCCACTTCAAATGGTATGCTTTCATTTAGTTTCTTCATATCCTGAACAACCATATTTCCATAAATAATAAGATTCCCCATCTTCTCTCGACCATCTCTTGAAATTTTAATGGTTGTATCCTCAAATCGATTCCATCGTTCTCTTGGCTCAATTGTGATACCTCTATCACATAAATGCTGACATTTTCCAATTTGCTCTGCATGAAGTCGAAGTGTATGACAGGATCTAGAGGTAGATACTAATGGGTAATTTAAAAAAGCATTTACTTTAATTCCTTCATCTCTAAGCAATTGCACAGAATTTTTTAGATAAATATTCACATCTACATCTATTTCCGTTACACCATTTTCTTTCATAAAGCTAATCATAGGTGGATTAGCAATATTTAATTGTAAAAATTGTTCCTTCGTCGCTTGATCCTCATATTGCAAAATATCTTCATACCATGGGCAGTTTCCATAGCTAAAAATTAGTTGCCTTCCTAAGGATAAAGAGATATTTGGGGGTAATGGCTGTTTAGCTAAATAACGCATTGTCCCCCAATCATTCACAATTAAATTTAGCTCATAATGAAAAAAACGTGTCATCTCAGCAATAAACTTTTTCATCGATGCTTCAAATAAAATAGGAATTTCAATTTTCACTTTTTTATTGCGTTCCAATAAAAATTGTATATGCTGATTCTCAAGACCAACCATTTTATAGTGGCAGCCTGAATGCCCTAAGGAAACAACTTGATATTGATCGAATACTTCATCTGTTAATGTATATAAATAATCATGATGAATTCTAAGCTCTTTTACTGGTGTTTTCAATTATGCATCACCTAAATGTATGTTTTTGTAATTGCAGTTGGTTTATAAGTACATCGACATTTTTCACAGAAGCGGGGCACCCATTTCATAATCCACATAAGCTGCTCCTGCTCTGTTATTTTCATTTTTTGATCTATTGATAAGCCCGAAAGTCCCATTTCTCGCCATTCATTAAACATATTCACAACCATCGCTAATGTCACTGGATTAGGGGCTTCCCTTCCAAGAAATTTTATGGCTGTAACACCAGCAGAAACCAGATCTTCTAGATTACATAAACTACAATCAGTTGCACTATCTAAAAAATGATGCTGGTTACTGTATGTGTTTTGTGAAGATAAAACTCGATATAAAGTTCTGATCCCTTCTCCAATTTCAAGATTATTTGGGCTTTCCCATAAACGACAGCTCCCAGCCATACTACCAGTGCCAAAGTTCCCAGTAATCATAAGTTCCATCTCTAAATCTCGAAGTTCATGAATCTCTTCTAATGTCATTGATTGGGACAATGTTATCCTTTTGATACCTAAATCCTTTAATAGCTCGGCTCCATATATATTTACTGGTGCTAATTGTGAGCCTGAAATTATTTGAATGTCCTTTTCCAAATGATTAAGTAGATGGCACGATTGTATTGAGGATATTGTAATAGCATCTACACCTTTTTCAAGTGCTCTATAAACATGCTTTTGATAATCTTTTTCAATGCTAGTAGGGACGTATGAGGTATTGGCCATGAATATGACTTTAAGATTGTTCGCTTTTGCTAAAGCTATTATGCCATCTATTTCCTCCCAATCTGAAAAGTGGGCAGGATAATCTGCAACTGTTTGAAATTTATTATCAAATGATAGTTGTTGAAAAAGCGGAGTTGAAACGCCAAAATATATTTCATTTGCACCAGCCTCTATCATTTCTTCCATCATAAATTTTGATCGTACAGGTGCCACAATTTTTAAATTCTCCACCTTATTGACTCCTTTCTATCCAACTGGGAGCATACTTCGTAGACGGTTAACAGATGCTTTTAGACTTTCAATAAAAAAATCAATATCCTTGTAGTCCGTATAATAACCAAAGCTAATACGAATAGACGATTTTATTCTATCTTCAGTTAGGCCGAGTGCTAATAATACATGAGATAAATTAGCTTTATCGGCACTACAGGCAGAACCAATAGATACTGCAATACCATAAGCTTGGCATAATAGAACAGCCAATGCTTCTGCTCGTATATTCAGAAAAGATATATTAATAGTATTTGGTAATAAATTCTCACCTAACACAGGACCATTAATTTCATAGTATTCAATCGAATTCTCTAATTTATCTAGTAAATAAGATCTTAATGCGATTATGTTATTAGCATTTTGCTTTAGCTCTCTTTTTGCTATTTCGCAAGCTTTACCAAAACCAATAATAGCTAAGAGATTTTCTGTACCACCACGAAGACCTTTTTCTTGCCCACCGCCGTGAAGAAGCTGTTCTAATTTGCGATCACCGTTTTTCAAGTACAATGCACCTGTACCCTTAGGACCATATATTTTATGGGCGGCCATCGATAATGCGTCCACTCCTAAGTCCTGAACATCTATCTGGATTTTTCCTATCACCTGTACAGCATCAACATGAAAGATAATATTACTATTGATCTTCTTAACAACTTTCACCATCTCTTTAATTGGTTGAATTGATCCGATTTCATTGTTAGCATACATGATTGAAATAAGCGCTGTATTCTCTTGAATAGCGTTTTTTAAATCTTCAATTGCTATGAATCCATTAGTATCAACAGGTAAATAGGTAATTTCAGCACCAAGGGTAGCTAAATATTTACATAATTCTAAAGTTGCAGCATGCTCGATTTTAGAAGTGATGATATGAAACGGGCGCATTTCATTTGAAAAGAAATATCCTTTCAATGCGGTATTAATCGACTCTGTACCGCCAGAAGTAAAAAATATATCTGTCTTTTCTGCATTGATTACTGTGGCAACATTTGAGCGTGCCTCTTCCATTTTTAATTTCGCTAACTGTCCAAAGGAGTGCGTGCTAGAAGGATTACCAAATAGCGTTATATTTTCTATCATAGTAGAAGCCACCTCCTCCCGAAGAGGGGTAGTGGCATTATAATCAAAATATCTTCCTATCATAAAAGCCTCCTAAGCTGCCGAACGTATTTGCTCAAATAACTCATGTAAAATATTCAAACAATGCATTTGAGGAGGCTCCAACTCCCCTAGCATTTTATCAATCTCATGTTGCGGTTGCTGCTTAATTTCTTCTATTGATTTATTAATGATATATTCTGCAAATATATCAGCCGTTGCTAAGGATGTAGCACAACCATATGCTTTATATTTTGCATTATTTACCATTCCGGATTCTACCTTTACACTCATAAAAATTGTATCTCCACAAACAGAGTTACCAATTTTTAATTCCATATTTGCATCAGCCAGTTCACCAGAATGTCGAGGGTTACTAAAATAATCAATAATGATAGAATTGTACATGCTTAGAATCCTCTCTTATACTTCTGCCATTTCATTTTTTTCTTCTGCGGCATCCATATGCTTCTCTAAATTAATGGCACAACAACCTATTTCTGCACCCGCTACTCTAGAAAGATATACCACCTTCTGACCATTTCTTCCGCATTCACATGTATTTTCTTTCTTTAAATACACTAAATCCTCAGTTTGAATAAATCCTGGATATGACAAGGATGTAGGGTCAAATATTGCTAAAACACCCCTTTTTCCTTGTGGTACTTCTTCCGCTAAATTTTTGGGATTTCTTAATGAAAAATGAACCCAAGGTGGTACATGTTTAGACTGTTTCTCACACTCGATAGCTAAAATATTAGATTCAACTAATCCATACATATCCCTTATATTTTCTTCAGGAATACCTAAAAATTCAGCACATTCTTTATTGTATTGTTCTCTAGGTATCTCCATACCAGAAAAGCGTTTCCAGCCTCCTAGATTGATAATCATCGTCTTTTGATCTAACTTCAAATGAATATTATTTGTTTTTAAATAATTGACCAGTTTATAAATTAAAAATGGAGGTCCTACGATGTGGCGTGTATGAATGTTTTGCCATTTTTCTAAAGTTTCTATTGCCTCTTTAGGCTTGAAGGATGCTCTCTTAACAAGACATCTTGTTGCATCAAACAAACCTGAGAGCATATTTAATACTTTTACCATTCCCATCTCTGGCATTTCTTCTGGAGAAGGGAATAAAAAGAGACCAGCTCCACGAGAGAAGGCAAACATCTCTCTATACATTGCGTATATACTAAATACGCAATTGTTTAATGTTTCAGCATCCCTTCTCGATATACTTGGGATACCACTTGTTCCTGTACTTCGCATTTCAAATTCTATGTTCTCTAAAGATGTTGATAATAATAAATGAGAGTCAGGTCTTTTAAAACTTGTTACCGGAATAAGTGGAATTTTTTGTATATCATCTAAACTTTGTATATCAGCAGGTGTAACGCCGCTATCCTCGCATAGCATTCGATAAAAGCTATTGTTTTCATAATGATGTTTAAAATTTTGGGAGATTAAATAACCCTTTAATTCATTGACTTTTTCTTCATCCCATTGAAATAGCTGTTGAGTTGACCCAATGACTGCTGTTACTGGATTAATACCTAATTCTTTTAAATTTTCCATTGCTGCTTGAATAGTTACCATTACATTTCCTCTCCTTTTTAATATCAATTTCTCTCGGGTTTTCAGCTTATGACCTCTTCATGTAGACCAGTAATTAGCCGTTATTACAGGAATTATTAGGGGAATATCAACCATATATAAGGCACTAATTATTACAATTTTTGTCATACAGTTGACATAAAAAGATTAACATAAGAACAAATGATGTAACCCCTAATTCACTACAAGAAAAAAAGTAAATTCCACAAAAAAACTTGTGGAATTTACTAATTGATTACTTAATTATTATTGCAAAATATTTATCATTTATTAGTTTAAGAATAAACCATTGGTCCACTATTTAGTGTAATCCTAACTAATAGCAAACCATTTTTCTTTGTGATAGACTGTACTATATTTGATTAGAAAAGGGGGGTATTCGATGACCCAGCAGAAGTCTAATAAGGCGGCTTTGTATATTTTAATGTTTAATATGTTTATCGCAATGGGGAGTATTGGAATTATTATTCCTGTCATGCCAGAGTATTTAAGAATATTTGGTGCTGCAGGACAAGTTTTAGGCATGCTTATTGCAACGTTCGCCTTAGCTCAATTCGTTTTTTCTCCAATTGCTGGGAATCTTTCGGATCAGTATGGTCGAAAAAATCTTATAATTTTCGGGCTTATACTAACAGGACTTGCACAAATAGGTTTTGGGCTCTCTACAGAAGTTTGGATGCTCTTCTTGGCACGCTTTTTAGGTGGCCTTGGATCAGCCTTTGTTGCACCTCCTATTATGGCATTTGTGGCAGATGTTACAACATATGAAGAACGAGGCAAAGGGATGGGGATGCTTGGTGCTGCCATGTCTCTTGGGTTTATGATTGGACCAGGTATTGGTGGATTCTTATCGCAAGTCAGCTTACATTTTCCATTCTATACGGCTGGAGCTGCGGCTATTTTGGCTGCTATTTTATCGTTCTTTTTATTACCATCTACCAAACCAAATGCAGCACAAAAAATGCATAAGCAAGACAATCTCGCAAAACAAATGGTACGTTCAGTACATATGCCTTACTTTGTTATGCTTATTATTATGATGGTATTCTCGTTCGGAATTGCTAATTTCCAAACGACTTTATCATTATTTGTTACAGATAAGTTTCATTATACACCCGGAGATATTGCTATTATTTTAGTAGTGGGTGGTGCTTTTGGTGTAGTTGTACAAATGTTTGTCATTACCCCACTCTTTAATCGCTACGGTGAAATGAAGGTCGTATTAGTCAATTTATTTATTGCAGCTGTATCTATTTACTTAATATTATTCGTTTCTGGATTTGCCCTTATTTTAGTTGTTGCAACAATCTTCTCTACAGCTACAACATTAATTCGTCCTGCTGTCAACACACTGATCTCCAAACTTGCTGAAAATGAGCAAGGATTTGCAGCAGGTTTAAATAATGCTTATATGAGCCTTGGGAATATGATTGGTCCAGCATTGGCAGGTATTTTATTCGATTGGAATATGAATAGCCCTTATATATTTGGTGCTATTATTTTGATGGCTTGCTTCTTCCTTGCCCTTATTTGGACAATGAAAAAAGCACCACATCTTATGCAGCCCGATTCTAAATAGTCTGAAAAATCATTGACTATTATTAGCAGTATGTTACATTTATCTTGTTACGATGTTATACACAAATTAAATAATTTTTACCACTAGGGGAGTCTTTAAAAGGCTGAGACATATATTGTCATATATGGACCCTTTGAACCTGATCTAGTTCATACTAGCGTAGGGAAGTGGCGACATCTTGCTTTTTAATATGTAAATGCAAGGCCGCTTCCTATTGTTTTCAGGAAGCGGTCTTTTTGTGTTTAACCAGTTTAGCAGCGATAACCATTCATTTAATATTTCAAGGGAGTGTTACTTATGTCAATTCGAAAATTAACAATCATGGCCTTATTAGTTGCAATTGCTGTAGCAGGTTCTACCTTCGTTTCAATTCCAACAGGGATTGCGCGAGCTTATCCAATACAGCATGCCATCAATGTCATTAGTGCCATTCTACTCGGTCCAGTACCAACCATCATCATTGCCCTTGTCACGGCAATAATTCGTATTCTAACAGGGACAGGCTCCCTATTAGCCATTCCTGGAAGTGTCATTGGCGCATTTTGTGCAGCATTAGCTTATAAATACAGTGGCAAACCTTGGCTAACAGGTGTCGGTGAAATAGTAGGAACTGGGATCATCGCTTCCCTCATAGCAGTACCATATGCATATATCTTAATGGGAACATCTGTCGCAGCAATGTTTTTCATGCCTGCTTTTTTGAGCTCTAGTATTATTGGTGCTATTTTAGGTGTGGCCGTTGCTAGTAGTCTACGAAATACTGTACTTATTAAAAATTTCCATTAAATGAACAGGGATTCCTTCAATTCTATTTTGATCGGAAATCTCCTTTATTGGATCACTTCCCCCTAATTTATGAGATGAACTTCCCCTTTTCAAAGAACCACCCAATCATATACAAAAAACAGTGCAAAATAATCAATCATTTTGCACTGTCATTTAATCCAATTTATCGTTTCTTCATGCCCTTTAATAACTGAGCAACATTCGTATCCTCTGCCTGTATGGTTTTATTCTCTACAAGCGACTCTTTCTTCTTCGACTTAGCAAAGATGCCCCAGCCAAAGCGGCGAATCGTAATATCGATGAAGAAGAATAACATACCTGCTAATATAAGCCACGTTGCTATATTTTGCCGGTCTGCCCCTTTCTTCGTAAATTCACGAAATACCTCCTTCGGTTCTTTCAAAACAGAGCCACCCGTTTGCTTTGTCAGTTCTTCCACCAGCTTATCATTTACTGGTTGTAATTCATATTCAGCACTATAAGGTACACTTATCCCTGCCTGATAAATAGCTTGATCTTCATCAGCAATACGGAAGAAAATGAGTCCTGGCTCTGCTTGCACAACTGCCCGAACCTGTGAGGCTGAAATGGCCTCAAGCTGTGTTTCAAGTTCTTCTCCTGCTTCATTGACAGCTACAATATCTAAAAATGCTGCTTCGTTGGTAGGATCTGTAATAATAAATGAACCATCCGATTCTAAACGTACATCGTAGGCAATGTCATTATAGCTTGGTAGCATTTGAGATATAAGCGTTTGCCAAAATGTTCCCCAATCCTGCCATCTTGCCCAGTCACCTGTCCATTTACCTGTCGAATCGGAAGTAAAGGCAAATGTCTTGCCAAGGCCATATTGCCATTGAGCCAGCACCGGATCCTCTTTCTCACTTTCCGCAATTACAGAGGCACCCTGTTTCGCTGTTGTTCCGATATAAGCATTCATTTGAGGTACACCATTTGCAAATAACTTGTTCCAACCAGATGCGTTATAGATGGCTGGATAGAAGGGGTTATCCTCAATATATGTGCGTGAAATCATTGCCGTTTCACGGGATAAAATAGAAGGTATGGTCTGCTCATCAACAACATCATAAAATCGCCCGCTACCCAATTCACTAAGTGCTTCAAGTAAATTGGCATCTGCATCTTGTCCAATCGCTACAGTTGACAATGTTACGCCATTTTCTTTTCCTTCAGCAATTAAGTCTTCATAATTCCCTGACTGTGACTGTCCATCCGTTAATAGAATAATATGCTTTCGCTGTAGTTTTAAATCTGCTAAGTTCTCATAGGCCTTAGCGAGTGATCCATAAATCTCTGTCCCACCGCCTGGCGTTACTGATAAAATCGTATCTACTGCTTCTTCCTTATTGCCAAGTGGTCCTGTTTCGATAATTTCCCAAGGTCGATCATCGAAGGCAATGAACCCAAGCGTATCTTCATCTCGTAACATTTCAACAGAACGAGCTGCTGCCTCCTTAGCTAGCTCTAGCTTCGCTCCGTACATACTGCCAGAGCGGTCTAGTACGATAACCAGTCCTAATGAAGGTAATTGTTCCTTTCCTTTAATTTCCATTTCAACAGGTAGTAAAGTTTCGATTGGCGTTTTAAAATAGCCACCCAAGCCAAAGCTATTTTCACCACCAACCATCGTAAAGCCAACGCCAAAGTTTTTTACTGCCTGCTCTATAACATTCATTTTGGCCTCGCCCACTAGATGTCCTGGCACATTATCAAAAATAATAGCATTATACTGTAGATAACTAGAAAGCTCATTTGGCAAACTTCGAGCATCTATAACATCAAAGGAGATAGATTGTCTACCAAGAGCGGCTGCAATAGGTGATGCACTATCATAACCGTTAACAATTAATAAATGTGGTTCACTTTGTACCATTGTTACGCTTGTTAGTTTATTATTTTCAAAAATGGCATCCTGCTCAACCTGTACAACAGCTTCATACTTTACAAGACCCTCTGCTGTAGCAGTATGTTTATACGTAAATACATTGGAGCCTTGTGCAAGCTCTACAGCCTCACGGTGAACAAGTTTGTCGTTTTCATATAATAGAAGCTCCCCTTGACTAGCAGCTGTCGCATGAACTTCAGTAACTAATTGCTGCTGCTCACCCACATATGCAACTTGTGGGGTTACAAAGCTTTTCAGTGATATATCTGTAGAAACTGGTTGATGAAATGGAACAACATCAACACTTATATTGGAGCCTTTAAATTTCGATGCAAGCTCTAAAGCATTCCCTTTTGTTTCATTGCCATCTGTTAGAAGTACCAATCGTGTTGCCTTTTTTGAATTAACAATCCCCGAAGCAAGCTGGAGACTTTGTTCAATATTTGTTTGATCTGTTGCTCCTATATTTGTAAACTTCGGCACTTCCTTTAATGATTTCGATAAAATCGCTTCTGTTTGCAGTGTTGATGAAAAAGAATAAATCCCTGCAAGTTGTTCATCCTTTTTCGACTGTAAACTTTCCTCTATAAATTTAACCATCTCACCATCTGTGCCATTCATAGAAGCAGAACGGTCTACCATAAATAATATTTGTTCTTCCTTTATAGGTAATAAAATATAAGGACCTGCAAGCGCAAAAACTAAGCAGCTAACTGCTAGAATACGAAGTCCTAGCACTGTTATATGGCTCTTTTTCAAGCGCTGACGTTCTCGCCAATAGGTCCAGCCAAAATACATTAATAATGGGAGTAAAAGCAACAATGCTAATGGCATATCAATTCGTAAATCCACGTCGTCGTTGCACCTCCCACTCTGTAACAAGTACTAATAAAATAAGAAGAATAAGCCAAGGTACAAGTGAAGCTTTTGCTATCTCTTCTTTGCCATTCTCTTGGAGCTCTCCTAGTGTATAGCTTGTTCCTTTTTGGATGACACGCTCCTGTGCCTGAAGCTGGACAATTAAGCGCTTTTCTTCATCTTCTGAGCGTGCTGTATAAATACCTGGCTTCATTGGAGCTGTTAATAAGCCATTCGTTATGGACGATAAAAACTGATCGTCCTGAGAATATACACTCCAATCGCCCTGTTTCAAAGCAACTGCGCGCTGCTCGTTCGGCGTAAAAATACCAAGTGAACCAATCGATTCTGAAAGCTGCTGTTCCGCACTCCACAAAAATAATGGAAATGAAGGGTGCAGAGGCCAATCTGTATCTGCAATATCAGCTAATATGACAAGATCACCTTTAGGAGAACGTTGTATAAAGGGATGATCTCCAACCGATGCAATTGTTTTGTAGCCATCAAAACCAGGATATACAGTGCTAACATAAATATCTTTTAGCTCACTAAATGCAAACAATGCATCACTTGTTGTATTTACTTCGCCCTTTGCTTCAATTTTTTTGGCATCATCACGACCAAATAATACTATAGGTTTGTCCATCTTTTCGAGCAGTGCTGTTTGGTTAGTTACTACAGTCGCTTCTTGATTATCAGCTATCTGTAAAGACGGAATAATCTTGACACTGTTATTAATTGTTTGAAAGCCTTTTTGAATGAGTTGATGCATACTTTGATCGACCACTATTTTTGAGGTAGTCGTTTGTAGTAAAACAGTTTGTGAATTATCGACTATATAATCATCATTTGCATCAATCATAGCCGTCAATGTAGCCTCTAGTGGTAAATCTTTAAAAGTTTTCGTCACAGCTTCATTAGGAGGTAATGTTAAATCTTCCGATACAACCTTATTATTCTCTGCATTTTGTAACAATAAAGTGATCTTTTGCTCCAAATCAGTATCATTTTGTAGCTGTACCAATGCCATAGTCGATTGACCATCTGTAGTTGCAGCAAAACGTGTGATTGCGATATTCGTTAAATCTTTAGCAGAACCTTTTACAATCCATTTCACTGTATCTTTTTCCATTGGTAAGTGCTTTTTATCCAGCGCATCTGTAAATACATAAATGGATGTTGGTATATCACCAACAAAAGCCTGCGCCACATCAAGTGCCTTATTCATTTGTGCTGTTTCATAGGTTACTTCCAGCTCTTGAATCGCCTCTTCAATATCTTTGGTGTTTGTCACCTGCTGTAGCACAGCTTTCGGTGTATTGCCTGTTGTAATGAGTGTCACAGGTCTACCGTTAAGTTGATTCACCAAAGACAGCAATTCCTTCTTATGTGTATCGAATGTTGACTGCCCTTTCCCAGCAAGCATTGTTGCGGACGTGTCCACAATAAAAATTGTCTGTGCTCCTACAATTGTTGACTTTTTAATATAAGGGTTCATTAGGGCTAGTACTAATAAAAGAAGTGCTAGGAGTTGCAAAAAGAGCAGAGCATTTTTTTGTAGTTGCTTTAAGTATGGTGATACACGCGTTTCCTGCATAATTTCCGACCAAAAAAGTGTAGAAGATACGGTTTGATCGATATATTTTTTTCGAAAGAAATAATATAGTAGGACAATGACCGGGATGATGGCCGTCCAGCTAAAAAGTATTTGACTAAAGCCCAATACGGCTCACCTCACCTAATCCAATGTGCTTTTAATAATTGCTGAAAGATGGCATGCTGTAATCCATCCTCCACTTTAAGCTGTAATTTTCTAACACCGAAGCGTCGACAGATAGCTTCAAATTCCTCTTCATGTAATAAACGTCGTGCCATATATGCGTCTAAAACTTTAGAGGACATTGTAACGTTGACATCTTTGCCAGTCTCACGATCTAATAGGCGGACATCACCAGTATAATTAGGAGATAACTCCTCTTCCGTGACAATTTGTAATAAACGTACATCCCCTGCATAACGTGGTAATCTTTTTAAAAGTTGTTCCCATTCCTCGATTGGCTCTAGCCCATCTGTAACGATAAATAGCACTGTACTATCCTTTGGTAATGCTTTTAAAGCTCCCTGTGCAAAGCTTCCCGTATAATCTGCTTTTTCTATTTCTGTGATGATTTGTAAAAAAGCGCGTCGATACATAGCGCCTTTACGACGAAATGGCGGCTTCATCTCATCTTGCACAAAAGAAAAAGATAACCGATCGTCACGACCAAGCACCATTAAACCAAGAGAAGCAACAATTTGACGAGCAAATGTCCATTTAATATCATCATCCATGGATTTAGTGGTATCCAGCAAAATGTGTACACGCATCTCTTGCTCATCTAAAAATCTTTTAATAAAGTATTTATCAGTTCTTGCAAAAACGTTCCAATCGACCTGCCGTACATCATCACCTAAATGATATTCACGAAAATCTGAGAAATCGAGCGATGCCCCGAAGCGCTGCGAACGGTGCGAGCCTTTATGCTGCCCTCGCAATTTGGAGGCCGTTGCCAATTGAAAGCGACTAATTTTCGCTAACCAATCTTCGGGCAATATTATTTTTTGTGTCACTTGCTAACACCTTGCTGTACTCTTTCTAAAATAACATCAATCACATCATCCGCTGTTTTTCCTGAAGCCTCCCCTTCATAATTCAACAGCATACGATGACGTAATACTGGTTTCGCTACAGATTTAATGTCTGCTACAGAAACATGGAAACGCCCATTCATGAGTGCCCTCGCCTTTGCTAACTTTATTAAGCTTTGCAAACCACGTGGACCACTACCATACATCGCATATTGCTTGACCTCGTCTATAGCATCGACTCTTTCAGGATGTGTAGCGACAACTAGGTCCGTTGCAAATTCAAGCATTTCATCTGCAACTAGTATTTCCTTTACCATTTGCTGTGCCTCTATAAGTACCTCTGTGTCCATTATTTTTTGCAAGCCAATTTCCTGAGCGCCCGTTGTACGCTTCATAATTTCCATTAGCTCACTTTTCTCAGGATATGGTACAAGTATTTTACATAGGAAACGGTCCATTTGCGCCTCAGGTAATGGATAGGTTCCCTCCATCTCAATCGGGTTTTGTGTAGCTAGCACAAAAAAGGGCTTAGCCATCCTTTTTGTATCCCCTAAAATCGTAACTGTCTTTTCTCCCATAGCCTCTAGCAATGCACTTTGCGTTTTAGGTGTTGCACGATTAATTTCGTCCGCTAACACCATCTGACTAAAAATCGGACCAGGCTGGAATGTAAACTGCTGTTTACCGTCTGTTGTACGCTCAATCATACTTGTTCCAGTAATATCTGCCGGCATAAGATCAGGTGTAAATTGAATACGTGAAAACGATAAATCAAGTACCTCAGAAATTGTACGAATTAACATCGTTTTGCCTAAACCCGGCAGCCCCTCTAATAATGCGTGACCATCGGCTAAAACTGCGTACAATGTATAATCGATTGCCTCCTCTTGACCAACAATAAAGCGATGAATTTCCTCTTTCACCTGCTGCAATTTCATACTCATTTCAACATACTGCTGCTCTGTAAATGCCATTTCTTTTCCTCCTACTGCGACTCTATTGACGTGAAATAAGATTGCACGACATTTTGTAAATCTTTTGGTAATTGTAATCGTTCTGAGCTCTCAATATAGCTATCCTTATATGACCCTATTACTTCGTCATATGGGCGGATGGTTCCCTTAGTTATTGGACCATTTCCTTGCTGCTCAGATACATGTGAGCCATCTCCTAGTGCACCACTGTCCACTGATGTCTCACTTGAGCCTCCAATTCGATTCGGCGTTGTTAATAAAGAGCGACTGCCCTGGCCCGATCCTGCACCTTGACCTCCTTGTCCAGAACCATTTCCCTGACCTTGTCCCTGTCCTTGACCTTGCCCTTGTCCCTGCCCTTGACCTTTTCCTTGAGCTTGACCTTGCCCTTGACTATTACTTGAAGACTGTTGGGAACTGTTTTGAGAATTACTTTGGCTTTGCTGGCCTGCCTGCCCTTGTTGATTGCTTGACTGCGAATTACCTGATGGATTTTGGCTCGAATTAGAATTGTTTTGCTGATTGTTATTAGCATTATTGGCACTCGCAATAGCATTTTGTAATGTATTGCTTGCTGGCTTTCCAAGCTTGCTCATCGCTGTCTGAGTAGCATTAGCATTTTGTGTCAGCTCTTGCTGCATTTGAGCAAGCTCCTTCAGCTGCTCCACTTCTTCCTTCGATAAACCATTACCTTCTGTGGCACCATCCTCGCTAGTCGTTTGCTTGTCCTTTAATTGCTGCTCCTTTAAGGCAAGCTCCTTTTGTTTTTTCACGACCTCACGTAATGCTTCTTCAGCCGTTTCTGCCTCTTTTAACGTATTTTGTAATTTCTTTAATTGCTCTTTCACGTCTTTGGTTTGAGCCTTTTTCTCTAGCTTGGCAACTTCCTTCTTAACGTCCTCAATAACAGCCTTTTCTTGCTCTACCTCAATGGCTTCCATTTGTGTGGCTGATGGAAATAAGTATAGAATTGCCAGTACAACTGTAAATGCAAATATCCCACTTAGTGCCTTTGGACGAAATAAATGCTTCTTTCTCGCTTTAAAATTTGTAAAGGATGTTTCAGCGTTTTGTACAGCTTTTATGAGCAGTGATTGTATTAGCGGGTCCTTATCATCCTGGAACGATAAGGCTGTCACTAATTCATTGTGTAAAAAATAATCATCCAAATTATGCAATGCTTCCTTTTCTTTCGCACGCTTCCACCACATAAATATTACTGCCGCTAGTACAATAACTATAAAGACAATTAGTGCTGCTTGTCTGTAAAATGGCCAGACAAATAATCTGGAGACGAGGACAAGTGAAGCACTCGAAAGCAAAGCAAAAAACAGACCATATTGTGCAATGGGAATACTTCTTTCTACTGTTAAACTCGTCTTTGCACGTTGAATATATTTTCGTAATTGCTTACGACGCTCCATAAGAATTCCTCCTCATCGGTTACTTTTCATGTTGGCACGTAATTTTTTAATAGCGATTGTTAGGCATAAAACGATAATCAAGATATACGCTATTAAATAAGTAATCCAAACAGGTAATTTCACACCTGAAAGCTCGCTAAGCGCATCTCCCATTTCGGGTGAAATAAGTGTTAACATCAATGCGCCGGGGTTAATGGACGCCCAAAAATAAGTCATATAGGATGTATTTGTGCCAATGTTGTTCCCCATTTGATGGAAGGCCATTGTTAAAAAGAAGAAAAATGCCGTAATGCCACCTAAAAAGATAATTGAACCATATGTTGCAATCATGGCAACGATTGTTCTTTTTGTAATGGTTGAAAACATTACACCGATACTACCTATTGCAACTACTGTTACTAGGTAAAATAAAAATATTGAAATTAACTGAGATGGTGATACCCCACCAAATAAAAATACTAAACTATATAATGGCAGCCCTGCGATTAGCATTAATACTAAAAATGCTACCGAAGAGAGTAGTTTGCCAATAATGATTTGTGTAGAGCTTTGTGTTGTTGTTAATAAAATATTTAATGTTTGCTTTTCCCTTTCACTGCTAATGGCACCAGCAGTCAAGCTCGGTGTAATAAATAGTACAAGAGCCATCTGTAAAATAGTTAATACAGCAAACATCATAAAGCTCGTATCTGGTCTAAAAAAGCCTCTGCCTGTGAATTCAGTTGTTAATAGAAGGAATCCCGCTATGAAAATACAAAGGACTGCTAAATAAAACATCAATCCTGAAAAGCTTTTAAAAGAACGGAAGCGTAACTTCAATTCTTTTACGAGTACTGGATTATAAAATCGTTCCATCATTGTTTGTCCGCCCCCTTCGTAATCGCCATAAAGACATCCTCTAAATCTTTTTCCTCTTCACTTAATGCATAGATAGGTAAATTTGCTAGCATTGCCTTTTTCAAGAGTGCTACTTGATCAGCATCCGTTCCACGATAGTTAAAGGCTATTTCTAGGCGATTATCTATCACATCTATCGAGGAGATTAAAGGGTCCTCCTCTAAGAATGCACGTACCTCATTTACTCGATCTGTAACCCTTATAACAATGCGCTTCTCACCTTGTAGCTGTGCCTGAATGGAAGAGACATTACCATGAGCAATAAGCTTGCCATTGTCAATAACGCCAATTTCATCACACATTTCTGCAAGCTCAGGCAAAATATGTGAGGAAATTAATATCGTTTTGCCCATTGATTTTAGATTTCGTAGAATATCTCGCATTTCTACACGTGCACGTGGATCTAATCCTGAGGCAGGCTCATCCAATATTAATACCTTTGGGTCATGAATAAGAGCACGCGCTAAACATAAACGCTGCTTCATCCCTCGCGACAGTAAATCTACATATTCATAACGTTTGCTTGTTAAATTCACAAGCTCAAGCAGCTGTGGAATAAGGACTTTTCGTTCAGCTACACCTATACCATAGCTAGCACCATAGAAGTCTAAGTACTCATCCACTTTTAATTGATCGTACACACCAAAGAAATCTGGCATATAGCCAATTTGCTTTCGAACCTCCTTGGGCTCCTTAATAACACTTTTTCCATTAATAAGAGCATCACCGGAAGTTGGTGACAACAAGGTCGCCAATATCGAGAAAGTAGTGGATTTTCCTGCTCCATTGGCACCTACAAATCCAAATACAACGCCTTCCTCTAATGTTAAGTTTAGATGATCTAATGCTGTAAAGGAGCCATATCTTTTCGTCAAATCACGAATTTCAATCATTATTTCGCCACTCCCTTCAGCTCTACTTCTGGTAATTTTGTTTGCTCACCTGTTTGATCTGGTCCAAATTTAATCTCAATCAGCAACTCGCCATTTTCGTTGAAGTACTTTGAAATGTTATCTGTAAACACCTGTTTGGTATCTACTAATGGCTCATAATTTTTCGTTTTATTATTCCAAATCGATAGTTGCATACGCGTAACATCCTTATTTGAAACCGTTAGTTCATTTAAAGTTTGAACTGAACTCATAAAATTATCTGGCATTGCAATGGATACCTCATATAAACCAACTGACATATACCAGTTATTTAACTGCTCATCTATTTTATCGTAATACGCATTAGCGGATTGGGGATTTACTGAATACGAAAAGTTGTTACGTTTCATCGTAAATGGTCCTGATAGCTCTACTTTGCCATCAAATGGCTGAATAAAATAAGAAATTGGTGACATTTTGGCACTTGTTTCAAGTTCCACACCAGCAATGGCTTGTTCAGCCCATGCAGTTATAACAGGTTTCTTATCATTTTCTACAAGTGGAAGTGCTAAAGATTGCATCCGCTCAATTCGAAGTGGATTTACTTCTTCCTTCTTCGATGGATAATTATAATTGTAGTTCGTAAATGTAGACGGCTTTTGAAGAACAGTCGCCGTTAACTCTTTATCTACTTTAAGTGTTCCATTCGCTTCTATATCGCCAAGCTTAACTTCTTTAACACCAGAGATTAAGGTAACATCCTTTAAAGCAAACGGGAAATTATTCTTAATTGTCCCTGTTAATTTTTCATTTTTTAATGTTATATCGATATCCATTTTGCCAATATTTTGCGCCGCTGTTTTTCCTGCGAAGGACTGTACAGACCAATAGCTTAAATCACGTAAAGTTAATGTAGAGCCATTTGCATTTTCTTTAATATAAGATGTTTCATGTAAATTTCCACTTGTTCCAGTGAAATTATTATTTCGACGAAGCGCAAATGCACTAGTATCCTTATCTGTATTCACAACAAAATCACCACTACGGTTTGTCAGTAGGGATTCTACATAATAGCCATTTAAACTACTATCTTCATTCACTTTAAAAAATGCTGATTGCTGAATTTGAGGCTGTACAATTCGATCCTTGGCACCGAAAATAAACAAAACAATCGATAATGCAACTGACATAATCGGAATTATCCACCATGCCTGTTCACGCTTGTCTAATTTCTTTAGGATAAAATATAAAATCGGTCCAATAATTAAAATATATAATATGATAACGATTAACATATAGCTAACTGATACTTCAAAGGATGGGAATAATTCATTTACATCACGCAGTTCATAAGACAATTGATCCATTGTTGACTGCCCGCGCCCCATCATACCTTGCTGAGAAAGGCTTTGAATATCCAATAATTTTGCTGCTAATGTTGCATAGCCATCCATAGATGCAAGCGGCTGATCTCCTAATGAAAAGGCGGTTTGAATAATTTCTCCACTGCCAACCTTTTTCTTGGATGCTAGAAGGGTATTATTGTCTGTTAATACAGGTAAACTTCCTTGATTTCCAGTTGCCGCAAAAACAGATATTGGCTGTGAAAAAGTACCCCCGCCTGCTATTTTGGATAAGCTATCTGCGGAAACAGTTGTCAATTGCTGTGATAATGTAAGTGGTAAATCATCCTTAAAAATGCCGGCTGTTGCATTTACTTGATCACCAGCTCCCACTAATAATGTACTGCCATCCTGCACCCATTTAAATAAAGCCTGTTGTTGTTTTTGTGATAAATCAGCTATGGCGATTTCATCGATGACAATGATGTTCGCCATCGCAAAGCCCTGCGCATCTTCAGGCAATGTAAAATCTTTTATTTGCTTTAAATTAAAAACCTCAACATTGTTTTGAGCAGCAAATTGAGAAAGACGTAAAAATCCTGATAGGCGATCACTCTTATCTGTTAGCGTATAGATAAATACAGAAGAGGGATCTAAAAAGTTTCCTTGTATTTGTTTTGTCCCTTTATAATCAACCTTTTTCCCCTTTTCAATGCTTCCCTCATAAAAGGCAAATAAATCTGCATCTGAATAACTATAATCAGCTAAACCATCTAAATAGAAATCAAATGTTTTTTCTTCTCCTGCTGCAATATCAATCGGCAGCACTAGAGCGGATGCAGCTACATAGGAGCTAGAAGCATTAATGGCCATATCTCCCGAAAAATCTGCACCATTATTTTTTACTGTTACTTGAAGTGGCACCAATGATTGATATTTTGCTTTCCCTGTAATTCCCACCTTAGCTTGTACCTCTAAAGTTGCAGCTGCTCTTGCCTGCTCCACAGGCAGAAGAAAGCTAATAACAAGCATAAATATGAATACGAGTGCCGTGATATTCGTTTTTTTCAAAAGCTCAACCCCTTTTTTCTCTATAAATATTAATGGTTACATAATTATACGTTTAAAATTGAATTTTGTTCCATTTCTTATGACATCTTCATGAATATTCATAAACTCTTAAGAATTAAAAAGCAGTCCAGAAAGTAATTTTTTTTACTCTGGACTGCCTTCAGATTTTCTATTTCAAGTAATCAAACAAGCACCGTGCATGATCTTGTATCACTTCGACGAAAGCCTCTACTTGCCGTAATTCAAATGAAGATTCATACCCTATTAACCATGTATCCCTCGTTAAACCGAACTCTTTTTCATTATTTGTAAGGGCTATTTTATTAATACCATCATGATCATTTAAAGTAATGGAAGGTAAGATAGCATAACCAATTCCGTCTAATGCCATTTGTTTACAGATTTCAATTTGATCAACCAAAATCTGTCGTCTTGGATTTGAAGCAAAATGTTGCTGCCACCATTGTTGAATTTCCTGATAATAATTGGAATCACTTTTAAATTGAATAAAAGGTCGCTCTGTTGACAGTACATCTTCAATTGTTTTTAATTCCTTATCAACTAAATAAAGGGTGTCCCGAAAAAGATGAATTTTTTCTCCCCTCCAATCAACCTGTCCACGAACAATTCCCACATGAGCCTCTCCTTCATACAATGCTTTCACAATTTCAGAGCTCCAACCAGTCATAAGTGAGATTTTCGCCTCAGGATATTTCGTTACAAAATCTTTCAATATTTTAGGGAGCCAGTTTTGACCAACAATCGAAGCACATGCTATTTTCAATGTCCCATTCACTTTTGTTGTCAATGATTGGATTGTTTCAAAAATCTCCTCTTTTTTGCTTAGCATTTCTGTGGCATAGCCAATCACCATTTCTCCAGCAGGTGTTGCTGTCAGTCCCTTTTGCGAACGGATAAATAGCTGGGCTCCCCATTCCTTTTCAATCGTTTGCAAACGTTGAGAAAGAGCCGGTTGGGATAAAAATAGACGTTCTGCTGCCTTTCGCATATTGCGTTCCTCAGCTAATACTTTTAAGATTTCAGCTTCTGTCGCCATCAATCAGTAAACCTCCAATACAAGCAAAGAGGGTCTCATGATTTTCATCTGAGTCCCCCTCTTAACCTACTACTCTTTTAGATAAATATATTTTTTCAATTGCTTTAAAATCACACGTCTTGTTAAAATCCCTGCAAATGTACCTTCTTCATCCACAACACATAAAAAGGCATGATTAATCACTAAATCGAGAGCTCGCTGAAAAGTATCTGTTAATTTTAATACAGCAATATTTTTGTCCATAATTGTATCCACTTTAATATCAGGCAGCTTTTCATATTCAATATGTTCGAGTCCAAGAATGGATTCTGTAATCATCTTCATGCTTAGTAACCCTTGAAGTCGGTATTTCAAATCTAAAACAGGTATCGACGAATACCCTGTACGTGTAAGTACAAGGAGTGCATGCTCCGCACTATTCCCACTTTGTACATGTGCAACCTTTTCAGATGAAATAATAAAATCACTAATTGGCATTGCTAATAAGTCTTTGCTGTTAGTTGAAATCATGAACTTCTTCTCCTTTACTGTCCTTACTATACAGAACAGGGTGCTTCCTTTTTATCATATCATAACTTTTCCTTTTATGACCACGACAAGGTAGAGAAGAGTTTTTAAAGAACCACGAATGATTTAATTGCTTTGAACTAAACTAAGACGTAAGTTGGAAAGAAAAAATCATAAAAAGGACCTTCATTCAGACATACATCTGAATGAAGATAACAGTTTTAATAGCCTGCCTGACTCCAGTAATAAAAAATCATGATCCCTAAGAAAAGTAAAAAAATGATATAGACCCATACTATGGGGTTTAGCATTGTTGCATACTCTTCAACCGTTTCTGAAATCGGTGTATCGTTTTCAGACTTTCGTTCAGTGGTCATTTTCGCAATCTTTAGTGTTGACACAAAAGAAATAACGGAAATGATTGTAATGGCAATAAGAGCCGGTATTAACCACATACCCATTGGCAAAACTCCTTTCTTTACCCCTAGTATGCGTCAATCCGACTCTTCATTATGCAATTTATTTTATTTAGAATGGATACTGATTAAGCCATTGTCCACCGTCAAGTGTCACACATTCACCATTCATATAGCTAGCCTTATCAGACAGCATGAATGTTGCTAAGTCAGCAATTTCCTCAGGAGTTCCCGTACGCCCTAATGGTACAGAATCTAATGTACGAGCAGCCGCAGCCTCTGATTCCCAAAGCCTTTCTGCACCCCCTGTTCGCTCAATTGGACCTGGTGCAATTGCATTCACCCGAATCCCGTACTGTTTCCCCCATTCAACAGCTAGTGTTCTCGTTAATGATAATACACCCGCTTTAGCTGCTGCTGAATGAATAACGCCAGCACCAGCATTCCACGCATAAGTTGCAACCATATTCAAAATGGCTCCTTTAATATTATGTTGAATCCAATACTTACCAACAACAGAAGAACAGAAGAATGTACCATTTAACACAATATCAACAACAGCCCTCCAGCCATTCGGTGATAAGTCTTCCGCACGTACGATAAAATTGCCAGCAGCATTATTCACAAGTCCATCAACCTGTCCAAATTTTTCAACAGCAAATGCTAGCATCGCCTCTGCATGCTCTGGCACTCGTACATCCATTTGGAAGGTCTCAATTGAAGTTCCAGCCCCTAAAATAAAATCCTTTGCCTCAGCTAAGCGTTCTTCATTACGACCTGTAATAACAACATTCGCTCCTTCGGCAACAAAGGTCTTAGCCATATAAAGTCCCATTCCACTTGATCCACCCGTAATAATAATTGTTTTCCCCTGCAACATACCATTTCCCCCTTCACAAAAATGAATGATGATTCATATAAATATTACTATATTTTCTCGTATATGTCATATTAATTCTGTAAAGAGTCAAAAAAATTGATACACTATTTACCATAGCTCTACTTATTTCCTACATAAAAAAGAACCATTCAAGACTTTTGAATAGTTCTTTCTAATTTAGTGGGCAGTTCAATATTTACCATTTATCTATTTGAAATTTCCTTGGTTACTTGATTACTTAAAACTCATAATGATAGGCCTTTTTATAAAGCTCTCTTAGCTCTTCTTCTGTAGGTATTTTAGGATTATTTCCTGGACTTCCGCTAGCAATTGCATCAATGGTCATTTTTGGGATAGCGGCATAAAAGGCTTCTTCCTCAATTCCCCATTGTTTTAAATTACCGATATTCATTTTTTTACACATCTCTTTAATAGAAATGATCGCTAAATCAGCAAGCTCTTCCTTCGTTAATAATTTCCCATCTTTATTAAAAAATTCACCAAGATCTGCGAGCAGATTAATACAGGCATCCTTAGAAAACTCCAAAACTACTGGTAAAAGCATAGCATTTGATATGCCATGCGGCACATGGAATAAAGCTCCAATTGGCCGAGACATACCATGCACTAAAGCAACAGACGCATTAGAGAATGATAGGCCCGCCTGCATGGAACCGAGAGACATGGCTTCTCGTGCATCAAGATCATCACCATGTTCATAAACCTTTACTATATTATTGACGATTAATTCCATAGCTGATAATGCCAGGACATTCGAATAGGGATGAGCTAAGCGAGATAAATAGCTCTCAATCGCATGGCTCAATGCATCAATACCTGTCGCTGCTGTAATAGCAGGAGGAGAGGTAACCGTTAATATGGGATCAACAATCGCAATGGTTGGCATAAAAGCAGGTTGCTTTATCATCATTTTCACATCATTCTGTGTGTTAGTTATAACTGTTGCATCTGTTGCCTCAGAGCCAGTGCCTGCTGTTGTCGGGATTGCAATATGAGGAATAGGTGCCTGCTCTGCGATTTTTAGCATTTTCATATAATCTCCTATATAGCCACCATTTGTTGACACCACAGCAATTGCTTTCCCTGTGTCGATACAGCTTCCACCACCAACCGAAATGATGACATCACAGCCTTCAGCCTGTAAAACATCCAATCCTTCAGTGACATACGTATCCACCGGCTCTGTTGCTACACCCAAGTATGATACAGCTTCTAATCCTTGTGTCTTTAAATAACTGCAGCATTGGTTGACAAAGCCTAAACTGTCCATAATAGGATCACTTATAATAAGTGCCTTGTTCCCCAACTTTTTTGCATACACCCCAACCTCCTCAAATGCATCTCGGCCATAGACAATAGTTGCTGGTGAATGAACGGTAAAGATTGTTTTTGTTTGAATCATTATTTCTCCCTCCTAAGCTATTGTGCTGTATATCCACCATCTAAGATTAGTGCTTGCCCAGTGATACCCTTTGCCATATCACTCGCTAAATAAAGGGCAAGACCCGTAATTTCAGTTACATCAAGCAGACGTTTTTGAGGGACTAGGGGATAAAGCACTTGCTCCAATACCTCTCCTACTGCCATTCCTCTTATTTTGGCTAAATCTGAAAATTGATGTCGTACTAAATCTGTATCCACATATCCTGGACAAATCGCATTCACTGTTATTCCGTTAGTGGCCACCTCTAGCGCTGCCACTTTTGTTAGACCAATAACACCATGCTTTGCTGCATTATATCCAGCCTTACCTGCAAAACCAATAACACCATTAATAGAGGCCATATTAATAATACGTCCATAATTATTTTTCTTCATATGTGGTAATGCGTACTTCATGGCTACAAAAGGTGCGAATAGCATTACTTTCTGCATGGATTCGAAAATTTCTGTTGAGAAATCCTCTATTAGAGAAACATGTTGAAACCCAGCATTATTCACTAAAATATCTATAGTCTCAAATTTTTTAACAGTAAAAGCAATCGCATCGCAAATTGCCTGTTCATCTATTACATCACAAGTGTAGGCTGTTAATTGAGGATTTTGTTGGATTGCCTCTTGTAAAAGTTCTTCATTCTTATCAGTAATGACCACATGCGCACCTTGTTCAGCAAATGCTTGAGCAATGGCAAGACCAATGCCACGAGCTGCACCTGTAATAAAGACAGTTTTTTCTTTCAAATATAGCCCCTCCCATTCTTGTCCTAATCATTATTGCTTGGAAACGCAAATGTAGAAGCTGATGTTGTATGAACAGTCATCCAACGCTCTGAAATTGTTTTTGTTTTTGTAAAGAAACGTGCTTGATCTGGTCCAAACATATGTCCTTCGCCAAAACGAGAACCTTTAAATCCAGCAAAATTATGATAGCCAACCGGGATTGGAATAGGTACATTCACACCAACCATTCCAACATCTATTTCTGTTGTAAACTTACGTGCTGCAAGTCCATCATTCGTAAAAATCGTTACACCGTTGCCAAGCTCATGTCGATTAATAAGTTGAATAGCTTCCTCTAAAGAATCAACACGTACAACATTACGGGCTGGACCGAATATTTCTTGTTCATAAATTTCCATCCCTGGTTTTACATTATCGAACAATGTTGGTCCAATGAAAAACCCTTTTGATTCTTTTACAATATCAAGATCTCGACCATCACAAACAACTGTTGCCCCCTCTACTTCTCCCCGATTAATCGCAGCAATTATTGCTTCTTTTGATTGATGTGAAATAACTGGACCGAAATCTGTCTCTGGGTTTGTATAGGATCCAACTTTTAAGTTAGCAATTTTCTCCTTTAGAATTTCGACAAGTTTATCCGCTGTATCCTTTCCAACAGGCATAATCGTTGAGATAGCCATACAGCGTTGAGAAGCTGCTCCATATGCTGCGCCGATAAAGGCGTTGGCAACCTGCTCAAGATCAGCATCTGGCATTACAACCATATTATTTTTACCACCACCTAGGGCTGTCACTCTTTTTCCATATTTGGCACCCGTTTCATAGATGTACTTAGCAACTGGTGTCGATCCAACAAAAGAGATTGCCTGTACAGCTGGATTTTCTAATAGTTCATTAACTGCATCTTTATCGCCATTTATCACAGTCCATATCCCATCAGGTAATCCAGCTTTTTTCCACAGCTCACTAACATATAAGGCCGTCATCGGAACACGTTCGGATGCTTTTAACACAACAGCATTCCCAACAGCAACCGCCATACTTGTTTGTGCTAAAGGCACCATAATTGGAAAGTTAAAAGGTGAAATAGCCGCCACTACACCTAAAGGGAACTTAGCTGAATAAGCATTTATTTGACCACCAACATTTACGGAATACTCCCCCTTCATTAGGTGTGGCGCACCAATTGCTAAATCAACGGACTCTAAACCACGTGTGATTTCCCCCTTGGCATCCTCTAAGGTTTTACCACTCTCTGTACAAATAATTTGCAACAGTTCCTCGATATTTTCTGTAATAAGGTTGCGGAACTTTAGCACAATTTCAGCACGTTTAGGCACTGACGTATCTCGCCATTGCGGAAATGCTATCTGTGCCTTTTCAATAGCCTCTCGCGTTTCCTCAGCTGTCGCTAGTGGTACCTTAGCGATTACATCACCAGTAGTTGGATTGAATACTGAACCAAAACGACCACTTTTCCCTTCAACTAGCTCCCCACCAATAAAATGCGTTAATGTTTTAACCTCTTGTACTGTTGTCATATTGTTGTCCTCCTTTAATTTGTTTAATTTCACATGCTTTAATAGCAGGCTTTTTTCCTTTTTCCAATTATTTTGTAGCCGTCCCTACTGCGAATGCTTTCCAATTATTTCGAAAATTAAATAGCCGTGAGTATTTTTGAATAACTACCGCTAATAATTTTGCCTCCTATATCAATTAGCAGATTGATAGACTATCTACACAATCGGAAACCCTACTCTTTCTACAATATATTTTATTGTTCATATATTGAGCTCTAGTCAATTCCAGAGATTTATCGTAACATGAATAATTAGATATATTGAATGACCGAAGTCATTGACCGCAGTCAATTAAATCATAATCAAATAAATCCCATTTCGTCAATTATAATTTTAATATTTCTGACTTTTTAGAACGAATTTTTTTCGGAGGATGTGCAAGAAGCTATGGAAACACTAACTAATAGACAAAAAAAGGCATTGGAAACAAGAGAGAAATTATTAAAAACTTCTTTAGAGCTCTTTAATAGACATGGATTTGAGCATGTCTCCATTGATCAAATAACAAAGGCATGCCATGTATCAAAAGGGACATTTTACACACACTTCCCATCTAAATATGATGTGATTTTAGAAAAATTTAAAGAACTCGATAGTTTTTATAGTACTGTAGAGAAGACCATTAACCACTCCTTACCAGCAAGTGAAAAAATATTGATACTGTACCAAGAACAAATGAACTATTTAACAAATGTGGTAGGAAAAGATTTACTACGGACGGTATATACTGCTGCGATGACAAATCAAGTGGAACAAGATCATTATTTAATCAGTCCACAGCGGAAAATTTTCCAAATTATCAATTCATATATTGTGGAAGGAATTCAACAAGGGGAATTCCGACAAGATTTACAAGTAACACAAATGCAAACTATTATTCAGCGCTGTATGCGAGCAAATGTCTACGATTGGTTAATTCATAATGAAGATTTTGATTTAGCTACCCAAATGGCACAATTCACAGCTATCGTATTGGATGGAATGAAATTAAAAAATAACTAGTCATTACATAGCTTACTTAGTTAATGCTCGAGCTTCTCTGGACATCAGTTTCGCTCGGGCTTCCCACCTTTTCGCTCAGTTTCAATGCATTTTCGCTCGGCTTGCCCGCTTTTCTGCTCGGCTTCATTCATTTTCCGCTCGGCCACACATCTTTTTCGCTCGGCTTCATTCATTTTCCGCTCGGCCACACATCTTTTTCACTCTGCTTCATTCATTTTCCGCTCGGCCACATATCTTTTTCGCTCAGCTTCATTCATTTTCCGCTCGGTCACATATCTTTTTCGCTCAACTTCATTCATTTTCCGCTCGGCCACACATCTTTTCAGCTCAGCTTCATCCTTTTCCGCTCGGCCACACTCTTTTTCCGCTCAGCCTCATCCCTTTTTATTCAGTTCGCCAAATTTTCCTCTTCCAAAAAAAAATAGTAGCACTTCACAATTCATGAAGTGCCTCTTAATTATTAACTTACAAAATATTGTTCAACTATGGTTTCTACAGGTAAGGGCTTGTTATATAAATAGCCTTGACCTTTTTGGCATCGATGGCGCTTGAGAAAATCGACTTGTGACGCTTCCTCGATTCCTTCTGCAACGACCTCTAAGCCTAAATTATGAGACATTGAAATAATGGCCTTGATAATGGCCTCGTTTTTATCATCCTTAGCAATGTCTGCAATAAATGATTGGTCAATCTTTATAATATCAATCGGATAGCGCTTTAAATAACTTAAAGAGGAATAGCCAGTACCAAAATCATCAACTGATACATAGACACCTAATTGCTTCAATTCCGTTAAAATGGAAAATGTTTCATGAACATTGGTCATGGAGCTTTCGGTAATTTCTACTTCGAGTAATTTAGGCGGGACATTATATTTTTTTAAGGTTTCCTCAATCTTTCGAGCAAAATTTTCTTTTCTAAATTGCTTTGGTGAGATATTCACAGCAATTCGTACAGGACGATAGCCTTTCATTTGCCACTCCTTTTGATAGCGGCATACCTCATCAATTATCCAATCGCCAATCTCAATGATTAAGCCTGATGCCTCTGCAATGGGTATAAATTGTGCAGGTGATACAAAGCCAAATTTACGATTATTCCACCGTAACAATGCCTCAAAACTATTGATACTATTATTCGTTAAATCCATTTGCGGCTGTAAATGAATACTTAGCTCATTAAATTCGATAGCACGTCTTAAGTGCGCTTCCATTAATGCCTCGTTAGGAAAAACAGTTATCATATCTTCTCGGTAGTAACGATAGTGTGAACGTCCATGCTCTTTTACAGAAAATAAGGCTTTATCTGCTTTACGGACTAGAGTCTCTAAATCCTTGCCATCCGCTGGGCTAAGGGAAATACCGATTGATACACTAATAAAATATTCCTGTCCATCAATCATAAACGGCTGTTTAAGAGCATCTAATATAGCGTTTGCTGTTTTTTCTATTTTATCGATGGTTGCATCTTTTAGGACAAAAATAAACTCATCACTATTATAGCGATAAAGGGAGCATTTTGAGTAGCACAGTTCACGAAGTCTATGACTAAACATGCGCATTAGCTCATCTCCCTTACTTTCACCAAGAGATTCATTAAATTTTTTAAAGCGGTCAATATCCACTAAAATAAGTGCTGCTTGTTTATTTTCATGCTTTTTATCATTTAAATGATGCAACCAGTGCTCTTTAAATGCTTTACGGTTCCAAATACCCGTCAATTCATCCATTAATGCTAGGTAATAAAAAGATTCTTGATCATTCATAAAGCTATTGGCATCTTTTACAAATAAATGCACACCAATAATTTCTCCATTAAAGTAGGTTGGATGAGTCGTTAAGTAGAAAGGTTCATTACTTAGCAATTGGTCTTTAAGCAAACATTTAGGCATACCAAAAGCAGAACCCTCAACAGTTTTTGCAAATAATAATTTGAATTCATCAATATACTTACTTTCTAATAATGAAAAAATATTTCGTCCTACAAGGTTGTGATGTTCACTTGATAATAGAGTAGTAGCAGCACAGTTTTGGTGTATAATACGACCTTGAATATCAGTTGTTAACACAGGGCTTACATATTGTTCCACAAATTGCAAATAAGGCGCCACATCATTATGTGTCTCACGTAAAATAACTGCAACAACTGATTTTTCTAGATGCTGTACATTGACAATAAATTTTTTTACTTTGTTCCCTGTACAAATCTCTAGTTTTCGATCCATATTTAGTTCTTGCTGTAATATTTTCAATATCTGCAGCCAGCATCGCTCTGGAAAAAATTGCTCGGCATTGGTGGCATCCACATCCTGTAGCTCAATAAATGACGGTAATTTATCGTTAAAATTAACGACTTCAAACGCTTTTGTATCAACTTTTCTCAAACATACAACTGCATCAAATGGGTTAAGCTGTATGACTTGGTGATAGTCTGCAAATGGCGCTACACTCTCTTTATATTTTTCCATTATATCCCTCACTAAGTAGCGTGTTTGCTTTATTCTTCGTCTAGCGTAGGCTTTAGTGCATCCTTTAAGAACATTTCTTGACTATTAATAGGATCTTCGCTTCGATCAAACTCTTTGTAGTGATATTTGCCATTAGAATCTTGAATACGTGCTTTGGCTGTATCCTCAAGTTGTGCATTCATGATGTTTATAATACGAGCTTTTGCTTCACTTGCATATACAGGGAATAAAATTTCTACACGTTTAATCATATTGCGTGTCATCATGTCCGCTGAAGATAAATAGACTTTGTTTTCCCCATTATGATGGAACCAATAAATACGAGAATGTTCAAGGAAACGGCCAACAATACTAGTTACAGTGATATTGTCACTAATGCCAGGAATTCCTGGTCTAATACAACAAATGCCACGAATAATCAGCTCCACTTTAACACCTGCAATGGATGCCTCATATAGCTTCATCATTAAATCTTTATCAGTTAGGGAATTCATTTTTGCACGAATAAAACCATTCCCATACTTCTTATGACAAGCTATTTCTTCATCCATTAAACGAATAAATTCATCTCGAATATCGAACGGTGCTACAACTAAATGATTAAAAGTAGGCTTCTCTGTATAACCGCTTAAATAGTTAAAGAAATTAGTCGCGTCAATACCAAATTCCTTATCTGACGTTATTATGCCCATATCTGTATAGATTTTTGCAGTGGCATCATTATAATTTCCTGTACCTAGATGTACGAAGCGTTCAATTTTTCCGTTACTACGACTTACAACAAGCGTTATTTTAGAGTGTGTTTTTAAGTTGTTCATACCATATATAACAAGACAACCAGCCTGTTCAAGTTGCTTTGCCCAATGCACATTATTTTCCTCATCAAAGCGAGCCTTTAATTCAACTAAAACCGTTACCTGCTTGCCATTTTCAGCTGCCAGCTTTAATGCCTGTATAATCGGGGAATTCCCACTTACTCGATACAATGTTTGTTTAATAGCCAATACATTCGGATTTAGTGCCGCTTCTGAGATAAAATCGACGATAGGAGCAAAGGACTCATACGGATGGTGGAAAAAGATATCCTGCTGTAAAGCCTTTTCAAAAATATTTTCATCAGATTGTATATCTAAAGGCGGCTGCGGGATAAAGCTTTCATATTCTAAATGCTCTCTGCCAACTGATATGCCCTTTACAAAGGAGAACATAAATGTTAAATCTAATGGTCCGTCAATATGAAAGACATCCGATTCCTCGATTTCAAATTCATCTAGTAGATAATTGAGAACTTCTTCATTCATTTCACCCTCACGTACTTCAAGACGACTTCCAACGCCCCATTTACGTTTTTTCAACTCTTTCTCAATTTCAACCAGTAAATCCCTTGCCCCTTCTTCATGGATGGTTAAATCGGCATTACGTGTTAAACGGAAAGCCTGTGCTGATTTAACACTATAGCCGTAAAAGAGCTTATCTATATGGGCTACGATCACATCTTCTAGAAGAGCAACTACTGTTTCTCCTTCTGCCGAAGGGACTTTAATATAACGATCTAATACAGATGGCACCTGTACAATCGCTACTCTTTCACGACTTTCTAAGTCTGTCTCGTCTTGCTCTAATAATACGAGTAAATTTAATGTTTTACCAAGCAATGTCGGGAAAGGACGATAGGCATCTACTGCAACAGGTGTCAGCACAGGGAAGATTGTTTCTGTAAACATTTCATTGATAAATGCTTTTTGTGTACTATTTAAATCTTTGATGTCTGCTATATGTACATTATGTTGGGGTAATAAATCATAGATTAAATGTCTGTATACCTCCGTTTGGCGACGCACTAATGCCTGGGTACGCTCTGCAATTTTGGCAAGCTGCTCTTTCGGTGTTAAACCAGACTTATTTTCCGCCTTATGAAATCCTGCACGTACCTGATCCTGTAAACCTGCTACACGAACCATGAAAAACTCATCTAAATTCGAGCTAAAAATTGCTAAAAACTTTAGACGTTCTAGCAGAGGATTATTAACATCCTCTGCTTCCTCTAAAACCCGTTCATTGAAGGCAAGCCAGCTTAACTCACGATTATTATAATATTGAGGTTTGGCAATTTCCTCTAATAATCGACTTTGTGTTTCTGAAACTTCCTCTTCTAGCTGATTATTCGTCAATTCAGTTGTCATCATTAATCAACCCTTCTTCAATAAAGTTTATTTTTATCGGTATCTTTAATGCGCGTTCAAGATGCTTTTTTTGCCGATTTGCTTGATATTTTTCAGCAGCAGCATGATTTTTTACGTATATACCAAGCTGTACATAATCCTCTTCATTGTGCATTTCAATAGCATGTACAATTCTTCTTTTAGAGACATTTAAAGCATAAATAAATTTTAAAAGTGCTCCAAAGTCTCGTATTTTTCGGTATTCTTCACGCCCTAGCCAGTCTTCAAATGGAGCTGCAAATCGTTGGTAATAATCTCGATTTTTATAAGAAGCTAGCAGTGCTAATTTCACTCGCTCCTTGTGATTTAATCCGTCTATTGATTGATTTGCTAGTAAATAGAAAGTATGCTGACTTGCAGAGCTTAACTCAATATATTCTCCAATATTAAATACTTTCGCCGCTTTCGTTAATAATTGCAAATCTTTTGGATTATATTGTAAATACTTCGAATGACAGCACTCACGATATAATTGGTCAGCTAAATGCATTAAATAGTCGACCTCGTCTTCAGTTCGACCATACTGACGGGCTAATCTTCTAGCGTTTCCCTCAAATACATTGTATTTATCATAGGCACTCGGATCCGTCTGTAATATACGTTGAATAATAAGCCCCTCACGTAAGCCTTTTTTCGTTAGTTGGAACACTTCACTTCCCACAACCTCCATTAGAACGCGAAAAACTTCTAAAGCAGGGACAATAATATCGGCTCGATCCGCAGAAAGTCCATCCAATTGCTTCAGATCATTAAAGCTCAAATCTCCTAAAAATACACTAAGCTCATCTAAATTTCCCTTCGACATTTCATAGCCATGGACACTTGCAATCGGATAGTCGCATTTTTGTTGATGAATTTGAGCAATATTTCGTGCACTTCCTCCAATAGCGATAATCGGTAATCCAACGTTTTGAAGCCAGGGAAGTGTTTTAAATTGACCTCTGATAAATTCAATGAGCTCTTTTTTTTCACTGCTATTAATAATGTCACCCTTAACAAAGCGCTGCTTTAAAGACACTGTACCGAATGGAAAACTGTAAGATTTCTGAAGTTCTTTGTTTTCAAATAGTGTAATTTCAGTACTCCCACCGCCAATGTCAATGGTTACAGCAGATTTAGTACCCATTGAATGAGCTACTGCAACAAAGCCAAAGTAAGCCTCTTCTTCCTCAGATAAAAGGTCTATTTGTATGCCTGTTATTGCCTTCATACGGTCAATAATTTCAGCTCTGTTAGTAGCTTGACGTATAGCAGCTGTTGCAGCAGCTTTAACATCAATTACTTCAAAATCATCAAGCATTGCTTTAAACGTTAATAATGTTTCAGTCAATACTTGTATACCTTCCTCAGACATTTCTCCAGAGGGTTGTAAAAATGTACGTAAACGTGCAACTGTTTTAATATTTCCAAGTTCACGAAGCCCCTCTTCTTTATCGTATAGATACAATACTAATCGAATGGTGTTAGAACCAATATCGATAATCGCCGTTTTTAATTCATTCAAATAATCACTTCCTTAATGCTTCATGCAAATGCATAGTCTTATTTTGTTCTTGGCATATTTATCTATACAAAAAAGTCGGACTCCCTTGCTAGGCATCCGACTTTCTTTTAGTTATTAATGATACGTTCAGGATACCCATTATTAATATTGTGAAGTACCTTTTCAACTCTATCCAATATTGACAGTAAATCTATAAAATCAGCTGGTCTACGCGTAAAATAAGCTCAGCAATTTCTGGTTTACTGATTTGATCCTCCGCTCCTACTTTATCACCTTTATGACGAAGATCATCCGTAATTAAGCTTGAGAAGATAATGACAGGGAGCTTTTGAAGGTCTGGATGTTCCTTGATTTTTCGTGTTAGATGATGCCCATCCATTTGTGGCATTTCAATATCAGTCACTACTAATTGAACATGCTCGGATACATCACTTCCACCTTTAACAATGGATTCTAAGTATTCGTAGGCATCACGGCCATTTTCGAAAAATTCGACATTAACATAGCCTGCTTCACTCATCGTATCAAATAATAGTTTACGTAATAATGGTGAGTCTTCAGCAATCAAAATACGTTTTTCAGAGCGGTCACGTTTACCAAGCTTTTTAACAGATTCTACACTAATACCTGAATCTGGATTAATGTCCACCATAATTTTCTCGAAATCTAGCAGCAGAATCATTTGCTCATTTTGCTTAATAACACCGATTACTTGTGAGGTACCCCCTTGATACATATCTGACGGCTTTTCAATTTGATTCCATGAAATTCGATGAATCTGTGTAACATTATCGACATGGAATACAACGCGTTGTTTATTAAATTCAGCAACTATATATTTTTGTTGAGGATTACGCTCTGAATGCTGAATACCTAAAACACGAAGCATATCAACTACTGGTAAGACCTCACCTCGTAATTGAATAATCCCCTCTACATGCGGGTGCGCGTGTGGAATAAATGTTACTGGAATCGGTTGAATAATTTCTTTTACTTTAATAACGTTAATACCGAATTTATTGGTAGCCACTTCAAATTCAACGATTTCTAGCTCATTTGTGCCACTTTCTAATAATATACCTTTTTGTTCCAAAGCAACCCCGCTCCTTTCTGTTCAACTTCTATTTATAATTCAATTGTATCATAGGCAATACATTTCTCCTACTTGCTATTTCCATTTTTATCATGAACTTTTAAATGGACAAATAGACCAATTACCGTCATTACAATTAATGTGGATAGTGCCACCCTACTTGCTAAAGTGCCATAATCTTTCATCCATAATGTAACTGTCCCATAGACTGCTGGTCCAATGATGGAGGATACTTTACCTGAAAATGCAAACAACCCAAAAAATTGTCCACGCTTTTCATCTGGTGAAAGTTCGATAATATAGGTTCTTGAAGTTACCCACATGGAACCTAGTGAAATGCCAAACATGCTTCCCGCAATCCAGAACATCCATTGCTCTGACGCAAAGACAGCAAATGTTAGAGCAATAATCATTAATAATGCCACTAATGTAATTGCTCGCTTAGCACCAACTGCTTTTGTTATGTAGCCAAATGCAAGTGAACCAATAATTGTCGATACAGTAGATACTAAATAAAGGACAATAAATTGACCTGATGTAAATCCTACAATTGTTTTGGCATAAACCGCCATCATCGCAATGGTTGTAGCGATGGCATCATTTAAAAAGAAATACGCAATCATAAAAGTAAAAATGGTTTTGTATTGCTTCATATCCTTAAATGTTTGAGCTATTTCTTTATAGCCATCTAAGAATTTCATTGATTTACGCTGTGCCTTAGGGATTGGTGTATCTTTATTAATAAAAAATAATGGCAATGAAAACAGTAAATATAAAATAGCTGTTGGTATAAATGCGCGATGAAAATCTGAATTTCCAACATATAAATAAACCAGTAAGCCAAAAATGGTACCTAAATAGCCAATCGCTACACCATATCCAGAAATAAGGGGCATTTCCTCTTTTGTCCCTAAATCACCCATCATAGAATCATAAAATACAAGACTTGAATTAAAGAAGAATTTAGCAATAACGAAGCTAACCACCACTAAAAACAAGCTCAAAGGTACACCTGAAAAAGTCGTTGTTGTTTGCAAATCCGCAAAAATGCCCATCATAAAAGTAAAGAAAATTGATATGGACGCAAACCAGACGATAAATCGTTTTTTATAACCTGTTTGATCAATCCATACACCAAATAATGGCGAAAAGACAACAAGGAAAAAACTGGCGACGGCATTTGCATATGAAATAAAAGTACTCGCCACTTGCTGCCTCACTTCATTAGTTCCTAAGACTTCATCCATGTAGAATGGAAAAAATACAGTGTTTATATTGGAGGAAAAAATCGTATTAGCAAAGTCATAAAATGCCCAAGATAAAATGGGTAGTGATAGGTACAATGCCAGTTGATTTCGATGCTGTGTTTCACCCTGTTGGCTTTGTCTCATAAAACCCCTCCTCTTCTCTCTTATATTAGTAAATTAATTCCCCTTTGCGATAAAAAATACCTTTTTTTTAAAGAAAAATAACACGTCTTTACATACCATTTACAAAAAAAATCACCTCATAAGCTTTTTGAGATGACTTCTTTTCATGTAAAGCTAGAACATAGTCAATATCTGTAAGGTCTTCCATAAAAGCTGAGAGTCGAAACTAAGTGCAATTCCCATCCAAGTGACTTTTCTAACTATAGTACATATGCCAAATTACAACACTATAAATGATAATAAACATTAAATTCACGATAACACAAACCATATTCAAGCGCCATGTGTGACGTCAAAAAACACTAAAAAGCCCTGCTATTACCAGATTAGCTATAACACTTGCACTATGCATACATACCATTTCTAGCGTGTTTGGTGGAGTTCGAATTACACGTGTAATTAGGAATAACAATAAATGAAAGTACGATAACGTTCCATAAATTAAAAGTTGCACAATAACATGTGTAGTAATCACTATAATTGTTTATTTCATATATGATTACCTCCTCCCTCGTACTCTCATAAAATATGATTTACAAATCACATGCAAAATCCTATCAACTAGCAAAAAAATATCCAAGCCCCCTCGCTTGGATAATTCTTTTCACTATTCTTCGATATTAACCCACATGGAAGACCATTGTTCAATTGCCTGAAGAACAGGCGCAAGTGCATGTCCTTTTTCCGTTAACTCATACTCAATAACTACTGGTGTTGAAGGAATAACTGTCCGTGTCACAATTTGTTCAATCTCTAATTCTTTTAATCGTTCTGTTAACACCCTACTGCTAATGCCCAGCTGATTTTTGATAGCTGAATACCTTTTAGGACCTTCTAATAACTGATAAATAAGCAAGGTGTTCCAGCGATGATTCAATATGGTTAGCGCTTTTTCAAAGCGTGGACAAATTTTTTTTTGCTCCAATCTACCTGCCTCCATCGTCATTATTTCTTATTTAACAGTATATCATTTTTTCAAAAATCAGTTATAAAAAATAAAACTTAGTTACTTGACAAAAGTTGTTTTTAAAAATAAACTAAGTTACGAAATGTAAGCGAAAGGAGATAATTAAAAATGCAAAATATTGGATCAACTATTTTACGTGTCGTACTTGGTATTATTTTTGCAGTTCATGGATATCAAAAATTTCAGGGTGGTATTAGCTTTACAGCTGATTATTTTAGTTCCCTTGGAATCCCTGGCTTTATGGCTTATGTTGTAGCTATCATCGAATTAGTGGGTGGTGCTGCGATTATTTTAGGCTTGGGTACAAGACTTTTTGGAGCTTTATTGACTGCAACAATGGTAGTTGCTATTTTTACAGCGAAGCTTAGTGTTGGTTTTATCGGAGAGAATGGATTGGCAGGTTATGAATTAGACTTAGCTTTAGGTGCCATTGCTTTATACTTTGCTCTTGCTGGGGCTTCTAGCTTCTCTTTAGATACAAAGCTTTTTGAAAAAGAGTAATGTTATCCGCAGCTTTCTATTTTCTGTGTGGTAGTGAGCAGCATTATAAGAAGAAAACCCGAAGTATTCCTTACTATAAGGTTATACTTCGGGTTCTATATTATAGATAAGCTTTTAAAAGCGCTTGCGTACCATTCTCGCCATAGCCCTCTTCAATAAGCTTCTCATACATTTCAAAGGCAAGTGTTAAACCTGGTAACGATATCCCCATTTTTTTAGATTCATCTAAAGCAATTTTCATGTCTTTGACAAAATGTTTAATATAAAAACCTGGTGCATAATCATCTTTAATCATACGTGGTGCTAAATTACTTAAAGACCAAGATCCAGCAGCACCAGACGCAATCGATTGTAATACTGTTGGTAAATCAAGCCCAGCTTTTAAACCGTAAGCTAATGACTCACACACCCCAATCATCCCTGAAGCAATAACGATCTGATTACACATTTTAGCATGCTGTCCTGCACCTGCTTCACCCTGATAAACAATATTCTCACCAAAATGTTTCATAACTGCTAATACTTTATCGAATGTAGCCTTGCTTCCGCCAACCATAATGGATAGTGTACCATTTTGAGCACCGATATCTCCTCCAGAAACAGGTGCATCTAACGCTTCTACCCCAAGATCTTGGGCATGATTAAAAATCTTCTTGGCTAAAGTTGGCTCTGAAGTAGTCATATCAATCAAGATATTGCCTGTTTCAGCAGATTGAAATAATCCATTGTCTCCAAAATAAACTTCCTCTACATCTGAAGGATATCCAACCATTGTGAAAGCTATATCCTTATTTTTAAATGCCTCTGCTGGAGAGCTTGCCCAAGTTGCGCCCAATGCTACAAGTGATTCAGCTTTTTCTTTAGTTCGAGTGTAAACCGTTACTTCATGACCATTGTGTAATAAATGCTTAACAATACTAGCGCCCATAACGCCTGTACCAATAAATGCAATACGTTCTTTTCCCATATGTAGCGACTCCTTTATTATCTATGCTAGTCACCAATTGAAAACCAATGATTAGCACTAATTATTATCTTTTCAGTGTAGTGGAATAAGTTCAATAATTCAAACTCTTCTTATGACTTGTACTAAAAAGTCATGGTTGAGCATATATACGAATAAATAAAAAAGAGAGCAAGTGATGGGGTATCACTGCTCTAAAGGGGGAAATGAGAATGTTGCTGTGTTCAATTTTAGTATTCCCCAGTAAATGTTTTTTAAACATCATTTTTAAAGTTTATACTCTGAATACTAGAACATTCTTTTATTCTTCTTGATCTTCTTCTTCCTCAAATACTGTCTGTCTATAATAAGTGTTCATTAACTGATCTAATCTGCGACTCAGTTGAATGGTTTTTGCATTTTGTAACCCGTTTTCTACACCTGAGCGAATCATCATCTCACGAGTTTGTTCCATTTGTTTCAAGAGTAGATTGACCATTCATACAACCCTCCACATACAAATAATCATACCATTATTATACATTTATATTTCATTTCTTACAGCATTAACTTCCGACAATGTTCGACAAATTAACTTCTAGGAATTTCCTGATAAGTATAAATCACTAGCCCATTTTGTTTGGCCTCACCACGAAAATGTTTGAATAAAGGATGTTTTACCAGCACTTCTCGAAATTCATAAAATTGTTCCTTATCAATTTCTATACTGTTAATTTCCCCATTTTGTAATTGTTTAAGCATATTTTCGTATTTTTCCATTTATTACATTCCTTTCTTCTTAATCATTTTGTGTATTAAATTATGAATTATTCAAAAAAAGCTTTACGTTTCCCTTTTTTTAATGCAAACTGTATATTATTAGTCGATGAAGGAGCTGACTGTCTGTGAAAATAGCTGAAGTTGGAAATATTATCGAGTTTAAAAATGGTCTGCAAGGTATTGTTGAAAAGGTTAATGAAAATTCGGTAATTGTAGATTTAACATACATGGAGAACTTCGATACTTTAGAGATTGAAGAGAAAACAGTTGTCAATCATAAACGATACAAAATTTTATATACTAATGAAGCTTAATAGTCTGAATAGTCCCTATTTGTCTTTATAGATGATATGGGACTTTTTTTTTGATAAAATTAAAGCATGGAGGTCGAATTATGCTTACAAATTCGAAACAAACAATATTATTTCTCCTTTCTTTATTATTCGTTTATGGCATGCTAGCTTTTACCTTTGCTAATCAAGCTGTATTTTGGTACTTGTATGCATTTATTTTGCTTGTATGTATTGCAATCTCCATCTTGGCTGGTAAAATCGAAGATCAATTACCTACATGGCAATTTCTACTCTTTGGTATTGGATACGGTACAATCACATATGGTATCATTCGCCTTGGTTATTGGCTTGCACCATACATCAATGATTCGTTAGTACAATCTGTTCAAAATTTTTTAACAAACTATGGACCACAAAATATTTGGCACTATATTTTACTTGTATTCATTATAGCTATTGGTGAAGAACTATTTTGGCGCGGATATATTCAACAACAGTTAAAACGCTTTATGCGCCCTGCTGTTGCTGTTATTGTAACAGCTATTTTATGCGCCATCTCCATTGCATTAAGTGGCTTTATGCTTGGTATGGTTGCTGCACTCATAGCAAGCCTTATTTGGGGCTTTTTATATGAATGGCGTAAAAGTATGCCACTTGTTATTGTAGCCCATGTAGTTTTTGTACTATTATTATTTTTAGTGTTACCTTTAACATCATAACATTAAAAATTGGAAACATTTTATCTTTACCAACGTTTAATTTAGAAAAGGAGGGCTTTTCATGCAAAAAAAATTATTCCCATTACTTGCATTATTACTAACAGCCGTTTTAGTTGTAGGATGTAATACTACTGACAAATCAGAGAATTCTGATGCTCAAAATAATGAGCCATCAAATACTTCCAATGAACAAAAACCAACTGAGGATAACACTGCAGGTGAAGTGCAAGAAACGCCTACATCAAATGATTCAAACACAGATACCTCTACTAGTCCACAGCAAGAGGTTAAATACATTCAAAAAGGTGTAGATAAAACTGAAAAGGCAAGTGAATCTAAAAGTGCTGAACAGGGCTATAAAATGCAACAGCTACCTGGATTCACACTTACTCAAGAAGAACCAGGTAAAGACATGTTAGTCTCAAATGAAAATGATGAAGTATTTATGCGTATTGAAACTGTAGATGCTTCTCAAGCAAACTATAATGATGTTAAAACTTCTCTGCAAGATCATATGAATGCTGTTGGAGAACCAGTAGCGTTAACTTCTGAGGAGCTTGCTGCATTTAAGAATGTAACAAACATCGAAGGCTATGTAGTTGATTTCGATACGGAAAAAGTAGTTGGGGTTGTTTTTGAAAAAGATGGCTTAATTACAAAACTAATAATCCATGATAATGATGAATTAGATTTAACAGATGCTATGCTTAATATGGCAGCAACAATTTCAAAACAATAAATATTGAAAAAAAGACTGTAGTCAAACTAAAATGTTTGCCTACAGTCTTTTTTGTCTATAAAAAACACCCCTAAAGTTAGATAATTCACTCTAACTTTAGGGGTACAGCTTGTTTCTCTTTTTAATAAGACAAATCTTTAATGGACAACCCTAACTTTTTCAACAAAGTGATAGCTTGATCTTTTTCTTCCACAGATAACACACTCACTAGCTCATGTAAATGACGCTCATGCTTTGGAAATAGCTCACTCATAAACGCCTCACCCTTATCAGTAATTTCTGCATAGGTAACCCGGCGATCTGCTGGACAAGAGACTCGCAATAAATATCCTCTTTTTTCAAGTTTGTCAATGACATACGTAATAGACCCACTGGCTAGCAAAATTTTATTGCCAATTTGCTGTAAGGGTTGTCTTCCTTTATGATAAAGAAGTTCTAGTACAGCAAATTCAGTAGGATTTAATCCATTCTCTTGGAAAAATGAATGGGTTGTCTCATTAATCGCTTTATGTGCACGTGATAATACAATATATAATTTTAAAGATTGCTTTAAATCTTCTGACGTCATATCCTTTTCCTCTCAATTCGCTCTTTATACATGCCATTATAGCGATTTTAGAAAAGCATTGTCAAAAGCAATATCTATATTTGTGCACTTTAAAACATTTATGCAACCATTTTTACTTTCCTTATGTTACTAAATACGCAGAGTCCTTCGTCGATACATCTACTGCATCCATTTGATTAAATGTGTAAATTGGGAATTGCATGTGGAAGCATGTCCCCTTCTGTAATTCACTATTCACACCTATTAGCCCTTCATGCTCTTCTATCACTTTTTTCACGAAAGCAAGGCCTAGTCCTGTCCCTGTTGATTTGGTCGTGTAAAAAGGCTGGAATAAGTTTTGAAGGGTACTATTATCCATACCGACGCCTTCGTCTTTAATCATTAGTTCAATCGTACAGTCAATGACATTCATTTCTATCGTGATCGTTCCACCATTATTCATGGACTCCATCGCATTTTTGATGAGATTCATGAAAACTTGCTTTAAACGATTTTCATTGCCGCCAATATATGCTTGATTAGCAGAAGAAATATATTGAATCATAATATTTTTCATCAATGCATCTGGAAGCATAAATTCAATCACTTGCTTTACAATATTGTCTAAATCTAATAATTCCACCTTCATACTTGTTGGCTTGGACAATACTAAAAGTTCGGATAAAATTTGTTCCATCCGTTGTAGCTCACTATCAATGACAGATAAATACATTCTTGATTCTTCATCAGCGTTCAGCTTTAATAATTCCGTAAAGCCTTTGAGTGAAGTCAATGGATTACGAATTTCATGGGCAATGCTTGCAGCCATTTGACCAACAACATTTAATGCCTGCTGATGCTCAACTTTATGTTGAAGTTGTTTCTTTTCTGTTTCATCATTAATAACTGTGATAATAATATTGTTGTATTCGTCAAAAACACTAGAGATTTCATAATAACAAGTTCTGCTAACTTGCGTTTCATCAACAACATGAATACTTGCATGTTTCTCACCCATCAATTTTGAAAGATAGGAAGTAATTTGCCCTTTTTTCATTGTAAATGAGTCAAAGATATGCTGATGTGCTTTATGAAGAAGCTGCGCTTTTTCTATTTTTAAATACATTTCGGCATACTTATTGAGCCCAAGAATTATCCCGCTAGCATCACTTACTATGACAGCATATGGTAAGTGATCGTACGCATTGAAAGACTGTGATCTTTCCTGCTCCTGACTAACATATAACTTATGGGCAACATCATTATTTAATGTTGAAATTTGGGCAACGATTTCCTCCGTGTTTGAATCATAAAAGCATTTGAAGGACATCATCTCAAATTCGTTACCAACAATACGAATATTAAAGATTTCTTCAGATCTCAGGTCGTTTTGTAGTTGTTTGACAAACTTCGCCCATTTTAAATTGGATGGCTCGTCCATTGCTAAATAGCCAATATACGTTAAATTCAGGTTAAAAAGTTTTATAGCAGCTTCATTAACGTTTAAAATTTTTCCTGCTTTATTCAGAATAAGTGTTGGTGACGAAGTACTTTTCATAAGATTTCCAAAACATTGATTAATATCATTTTGCTTCAACTTTCTCACCGAACCTTTCAAAAGAGTAAAAAACCTCTAAATTGAATTTTGAGTCTTTACTATACTTTATGACTGTACGATTCTATTATTACAAAATTTAGTAAATTTAAGTATTTAAAATTATTTCACGAACCGTTCACAAAATAAATAGGTAAAAAGGATTATATTGTATGATAGCTACTTGACTGTTACAATTAGATGTTGAAAGGAAGATTATTGTATGAATACTATTTTAACTACTTTAAACGCAAAGTATATTCACACAAATTTAGCATTGCGTTATTTAAAAGGAGCTGCTTTACCAGAGTTTAATTCAATTATTGCAGAATACACAATTAAAGATCCTGCTTTTAATATTGTATCAGATTTATTTCAAAAAAAACCTGATATTGTAGGATTTAGTTGCTACATTTGGAATATTGAAGAAACTATTCACGTTATTAAAATGTTAAAAACTGTCTGTCCTGATGTTAAAATTTTGCTGGGAGGACCTGAAGTTTCTTATGATGCCCACTATTGGTTACGTAGAGTTGAGGAAATTGATTTTATTATTATGGGCGAAGGCGAGACATCTTTCAAACAATTACTGCACTATTTACATGGAGAGATTTCGTTAGAGGATGTACCAGGGATATGTTATCTAGAGGATGGTAAAGTAAGAATTCATGCTCAGCCACCTAAAATAGACTTACGAGAATTGCCGAGCCCATTTCGTTTTGAGGAGGATATCCCACATCTGAGCAAACGAATTCAGTATATTGAAACAAGTAGAGGATGTCCGTTTAGCTGTCAATTTTGCTTATCTTCAATTGAAGTAGGGGTCCGTTATTTTAACCGGGAAAAAATAAAAGAAGACATTCGATTCCTAATGAATAATGGTGCGCGTACAATTAAATTTGTAGACCGTACTTTTAATATTAGTCGCAGCTATGCTATGGAAATGTTTCAATTTTTAATCGATGAGCATAAGCCGGGCGTTGTATTTCAATTTGAGATTACCGCAGATATTATGCGTCCTGAGGTCATCCAATTTTTAAATGATAACGCACCAAAAGGTTTATTCCGTTTTGAAATAGGCGTACAATCTACAAACGATTTAACAAATACACTGGTTCAACGCCGTCAAAATTTTGAAAAGCTAAAACGTACGGTAACGATGGTTAAAGATGGTGGAAAAATTGATCAGCATTTAGATTTAATTGCCGGTCTGCCTGAAGAGGATTATGGCAGCTTCAGACAAACTTTTAATGATGTTTTTGCAATGAGACCTGAGGAATTACAGCTTGGATTCCTTAAGCTGTTGCGCGGAACAGGGCTTCGTCTTGAAGCTGAAAAATTCGGCTATACTTATGTGGATTTAGCACCCTATGAGATTTTCTCTAATAATGTCTTAAATTTCGATGATATTGTCCGTATTAAACACGCAGAGGATGTACTTGAAAAATATTGGAATGATCATCGTATGGACCATACAGTTGAATATCTAGTAACAGAAGTTTTTGAAACACCTTTCGATTTCTTCCAAAGTTTCGGAACTTATTGGGAAACAGAGGGATGGTCCCGAATTGGCCATCAACTTGAGGATTTATTCCGTCGTTTATTAATGTTTTTAGAAACGATTGAGGGTGTTAATATAAATATTGTTAAAAGCTTAATGCAGCTAGATTATTTGATGGTACAGCAATTCCAACCACGCAAGCTATGGTGGAAGGAACGTCCAACAGAAGAGCAACTAAAAGCAATTTACAATGCTTTGCGTGAAAACCCTTCAATAGCGGGAGAAGAATTCGCTAATTTCAATTTATCTGAAAAAGAATTGTTTAAGCATACACTTGTTGTTCCACATAATATAGATTTCCAAAATTTCACAAAAGGCAAAATTGTACAAAAAAACGGGTATCTATTCACATATTTCCGTCAAGGACAAGCCCCGTACTTTGCGTCAATCCATTCCATATAATTGAAAACGCTAATCCTATAAAATCAAAAATAGGATTGGCGTTTTTCTACTCTTAAAGAATTCTTGAATCTATCTAACATCTTTAAAAGCTACAATATTTATCTCTAATTAGTGTCAAACCTGGAAGTTCACTACTGTAATTATTTTAGTTATGGTAGCATAAATAACCCAAGAATTCTTAGTGCTAAACTCTTAACATAAAACTATCTTTATCTTGTAAATAATACCCATTTCAATGTTGTATAATTCGGGATAAATAATTTTAAATTTTTTGACAATTTAATGAAAAAGTGTATTTCCTATTGTTTTTGCCTAGTTGAAAGAAACCTGACTATACGTTAAAACTTAGTTTAACGTATAGTCAGGTTATGATAAAAATGCTAAAGCTCTTTTATTACCCTATAATTACACGTTTATTAGTGTAGAATTTTTATGTATTTTTTAATGTATTTGAGCTTTTCGAATCAACCAATATACTAAACTATAATACTTAAAGGTTTATACGTAGATTTAGTATAGGGGGCAAATCAGGGGGCGTCAACCGTCTGTCATTATTATGATTCGACATTTAACCACATTTTTAGATATATAATAGAAGAAAGTCATTTTCACTATACTTACAAATAAAAAAGTTACTCATTTAGTTTATATGAGTAACTTTTCTTTTTTATAAAGTACTGTTAATAGAAACATTTAAACTTTCTTTCGTAACATCAATGCCAAAAGAGTGCAACTCTTTATGAATCATTTGGCTATCCTGTATCCCTTGACGATATACATACTCTTGCATAAAACGCTCTGTTAATTCCCAAATAGCTTCTAACTCAAGTAAGAGGTGTTTTTGTTTATCAGTGTTTAAAGATTTACTTAATAAATCAAATGCAATAATTCTTTTATTCTCTGATTCAATATATTTTTCATCTTTTTTAGCTTTCTCCCATGCTACTTGGAAAACTCGTTCTTCCATGATTTTAATGAATGCTTGTTGGACAATAGTTTGATTTTGCATGATTTATCCCCCTCATTTTTGAGGACATCCACATTTAATTACTTTTAATTACAATCGTTTTTGGCTATAATATTGATTAATAACCGTTATCGGTTATAATTAGTATTGGTTTACTGAGTGGATGTCACTCGAATTTTTCCACATCTCAAGTTGCTGCTTGAGGTGTTTTTTTGTTTTCTTGACTAAAAATATCAATCATCTCCGTTACAGATTTCAGAACAAAGGTTCCCCTTATTTCCTGTTACTTTTATGGTAGCACTGTCAACATTATTTTTAAATGGGTTTCACACCCATTCTAAAAATAAATGTTACTTTTCGTCAAAATACGACAAAATTCTCTGATTTATAGTGTGATAATGGCAACAACTTCGCCATTAAATGTTAAAATTACTTTTCTTACCACAAATCTACGCTTGCATTTGTACAAACCATAAAACGCTAAATTGCCATCCTCTTCTCCATAAGTATAAATTCTTAAAAATATGCATTTCGTTCGAATACGTTCAAAACAACGAATCGCTATAAGGTGTAATGTCTCGATGTCCATGCTTTAGTATTCGTGTATTTTTTAAAATCTAATCTTGTCTATCTATAAAAATAAGCCACTCACTAATATAAAATGAGTGACTATATGTCGGATTAATTATTCAGGTATTTACTTATCAATTCTTCCACCTGAGTTTTTAATGCTTGCTTGGCATAACGCAGTACTTCATCTTCTCCAGCCGTTTTTACAATGACATCACTAAAGTATTCATCAATTTGAATCCACTTCACAACAGCAATATTTTTCTTAGCTAAGACCCTCTTTTTATTGTGAAAATCATTTCTTATATTTTTTAGTAAGCCCTCAACAATATTAATGTAGACTTTTGCCATCTTTAATTTTTCGAGTGATGAATAGTCTTGTTGTAATGACTTTATTGCCATGTCTAATTTTATATACTCATACAACAAGCTACGATCACGTATCATTAAAATCACTCTCCACTAATCAACATCAGAAATACTTAAAATATCAAGAAAATGTACCTTATGGACAATCCTGTATTTATCCTTGATATGAATTAATTTAGTGTTTGCATCCATTTTATTGACTATACCTAAGAGTGGTTCTTCCTTTCTATAGATAGAAAAGGCTTTGCGCTTTGATTCATTCATTGCTTCAGTTAATGCGTATGCGATTTCTTCTAAATCAAACTCGTCTCGATCTAAGTGCTTTGGTTCTTTTTTCTTTGCCGGTGTTTTTGTTTTAGTTGCCATCCTTTACGCCTCCTCAAAGTAAGAACATTTGTTTGTTTATATTATAGAACGAATGTTCTGTATTTGGCAATAAAAAAATGACCAGGCTCACAAATTTTTGTGATTACCTGGTCATTTTGTTAAGCCAAAATGGACTCAGCATATACTAAAATGCCAAGATGTTTCATTTCAGAAATTGCATTATTGGCAACTGCCTGTGTTTTATATGA
>NZ_JBNNMG010000028.1:0-60621 GCF_050272555.1 Lysinibacillus sp. NPDC047702
GATTCAACAACAGCCAGAGATTTTACAAGATTACATGCCTTGGTCGAAAAATATCCAAGCCACATGTTCAAAATAGCCAGCTATCTGAAAAAAAAACCAGATAGCGGGCCATTCGTCGTGCGTACCGAGAAGGTGCGCTTTTTTATATTTCGGGCTTACACTTGTAGAATTATATGATTACTCAATAATGAATGGATACACAACCTTATGGGAACCAAAGAGGTTATAAGGTAAAGATAGATATAATAATTTGGAATGTTTGCTGCTCCACTTTTTGAGATATAATTTTAATGACAAATTAAATTATGGAGGAATGCATATGGCAGATATTAAATATGAAATCATTGAAACACTCGCTGTTTTATCAGAGGGGAATAAGGGCTGGAAGAAGGAATTAAATCTAATTAGCTGGAATGGTAGGGAAGCCAAATTTGATATTCGAGATTGGTCAGAGGATCATACGAAAATGGGAAAAGGTGTTACGCTTTCACCCGCTGAAATGAAGATCTTAGCAGAGATACTTACAAAATTATCAACTTCTGGCATATAAACGAAGGAGCCGTGTTGTGCGGCTCCTTTTACCATTTTATTATTACGTTTAACGTACTTGAAGCTGATCTTCTACTAATTTAGTTAGTTGGTTAATAGCTAATTTGTCTGCATAGACCTTCTTTTCTCAGAAATAATAAAAGAGGCTACTTTCTGCATTTTTTTGTTAGAAAAAAGGATGATAATCTTTATTTTTAATTGTCACTTATTCATTTTTGTTTAAAATAACTCAGAAAAGAAGTTTTTCGTTGTATCAACAATTGAATTGAAAGTAGAAGAAATGAAATCAAAAGCTACACTAATTGCCTTTTTTACAGCGTCTATCACACCAACAAAAACATCTACAACTTTATTTATAATGTCTTGTATAAAAGCTCCAACTTTATCAGCAAGGGTAAGGATGATTATTTGCGTTGCAGGATGTTCTTCACCAAAATCCGTCAATGAATCATAAAATTTATTAATCATGTCTTCGGACTTTTTTATTGCTTCCTCTTTTTTCTTACGCATATTCTCAAAAAAATCTGTTTTATTCACTTTATTATTTTCTAATTGTTTAACATTTTCTTTTAAGCCTAATTCTTCTTGTTCATAAAAATTATTAACATTCTGCTGATATTCTTGTGTTAATTTTTGCAATTCATCAGGTGTATCGGATACTGAAGGGGCTTGAAGTCCGATGTATCCTGCTAAAGAAAATTCATTAGTAGACTCTCCTACATAAGCATCTCTTATTTGATTCATAATGCTGCTAAAATTTTTTACTGCAACTGTCATAATATTTCCTCCCTAGTAATTTATTTTCAAACAATATATTTTATAACATAAAAGATAAAAATAGTTGTGATGAGAAGTCTTAATTGTTGATTCAAATTATAGGCGACCATACAATTAAATTAATACGGATTTCCTTGGATTCTAGTGTAGCTCATTGGAAAGTACGTAGACTAAATGGGCTACAATACACACTTTTGGATATAAAAAGACTTGCTTTGCTTAGAGTCTGAATTTGAATACTACTCTATTTTGCAGTATGAATGTTAACTAAACGCTATAATGCAAGTGGAATGTTCCTATGCTATTTGGCTTGTTAGAATGAATGCGAATTTTTAGTGAAGTTTGTGAAAAAGTATTTGTCTTAATAGTCGTTGATATCTTTTGACCCTGATGCTACTGTAAAACTTTTATGTTCAAGATAATTCGTATCTATATACACATCAAAGACTGAGCAGATATTTACTGGACAATATTTTGAATACTCGAATGTCCAGTCTTCGTTCCCATTAAATGTTGCCTTTTCCTCTATATCTCCACTTATACCTTCTTGAGGAACAGGCGTTAAGTTTACTGTATTTTCATTATCTGATAGTTCAGCATACTTTAACGCTGTTTCGCCTAACTTTTTCAAATACTCTTTATACTCTATAAAATACACCTCTTCCTTTTATTGTGAAATTATTTCCTATATATTGTATGTTAAGGCACAATAATCTAATATTCAACGTTAATCTCCACGTTTAAACGTTAAGTATTCTTAACGTCATAGTGTTGAAAAATTAAATAGTCAAGGGACTCTTTGTGAATATTTAGTCAAAATGAAGGTGATTTCCGTTCTAGGCTACTCGCTTTCCTGTGGGCGAGCGACGAGCCGCTTCCTGCGCTGACGCTCCGTGCAGGGTCTCGTCTGTCTCGCTATCCCACGGGAGTCGAGTAGCCTTGCACTTCAATCAGCAATAGTGTAGAACTTTAAATATATTCTTCCCTCAAAAGTAAAGTAAAAGCATGTTACTCACCAACATTAAATGGATAGAATATTGGTACAATTCTACAGCTATTAACCTACATTTTATGCATAAAAAGACTTCAAACTTATCACTATACATTTGTGTGAAATGCCAATAGAAAATACTATGAGCAACGGTTGATTGGAGTGTAGACTGAGTGACTCCTCGGGGATTCAGCGTCACAGATGAGACCCTGGAGCGAGCAGATTAGGGGAACGAAGGCTAAAACCGTCACGTCCTGTGACAACGCCTTCGTGACCAACCTCCTGTTGCCCCAAGCGGCTCATCGGACGCCCCCAGGAAGCTTTGCTCTGTGCGAAAGCGAAGCGACAGCAACAAAGCACTCAGTCGGAACGGAAATCAACCCCTCGTTTTGAAAAAGGGCTATACTTTTTAATTTGTTACCTTGATTTCATTGACATAATAGTATTTCAACAACATGACGTTAAGTATTCTTAACGTAAGAATAAAGCCTTTAATATGAAATTTGCCATTTCTATAGGTTTATTACATACCTAAATGAAAGTATCAAACGGCTAGTGATTTGTATTTTAACAATGTAAAATATGTTTAAGAGTCATCTTCTGTCGATTCAAACGGATTATATGAAGAGGCTCAAATTTCGAGTTAGTTTTAAATATGATGAATGGAGGATACATAGTGGATAATTTTTTTAATCAAATTTCAACTTTTTTAAACATATCATTACCTCAAGAAGTAATGAATGCTTTCGACAATCCAATCTACATGAAGCGCAAGAATGATTTTTTAATACGTTTATTATCCTTTGAAGAAGCAACAGAAATGTATTTATACCTTAATGAAGATATTAATAGTTCAGAAGTTTTCCCATTATGGACAGATAATGATTCCAATTATGTGGGTGTTTACATGTTTGGGTCACTAACAGGCAAAGTTTGCTTTATAAACCATGAGGAAATAGATTTGTCCCCAGTATATCCTAATGTACAAACGTTCATAAAAATCCTATTAGAAAATCATGAAAGTGATTGGTATGAACTTCCGAAATATTACCCCATGTCCAAAGAGCATACTGATGTACTGCTATTAAGGCAGGATGTACAAGCCATTATAGAATTGAAAAACCTTCTTAAAAACCCTGAATTAGATGAAGAAAAAAGAACTCAATATATGTTTTCAATTATGGCTTTAACTCCTTACACACAATTGCATGAAATAATCCCCCTGTTGGAAGACATGGATATGTGGGTACAAGAGAGAGCTGCTGAAATTCTAGGTTTCCATAGATACTTGCCCGCTAGAGAAAAATTAAATTGGGTTAAAGAACACGGGCAATATAACGGGAAAATGGCAGCTGAAATAGCGTTAAGAAGGATAAGAATGGAATTAAAGGGCTAAAACAAAAAGAAGCAATAACATATTAGAGGTTTGTTCTTTATATCTCTACAAAATGCTAATGTTCTTATTGTTATAAAAGAAAGGTTCTGACTAACTACAATCTTTGCAAACATAGCCAATAAAAAAGAGCCTGTATCGATACTTGGTAATTTAAGATACAGGCTTTTAATTTCAATGTTAAGTTGTTGTTACATATATTTAACACTATGGGTTTTTTTATTAAATCTTAATGAAGTATTAAATTATTCTTTTATATAAATTTCGCAATATCTTTTAAAGCTAGGCGAGATGAGCCATAAGCTGGTGCAGCTGCTTTGCCAATAGCGATTAAAACAATTGGAACTAAATGATCTGCTAATTCAAAGTGTTTTGCAAAAGCTTCCTTATTGAAGCCTCCCATTGTAACGGTATCGTAGCCCATGTCTTTAGCTAAAAGCATGATTTGCATAGAAATTAAGCCTGCATCAAAGGTTGCTATATTTTTTAGAATTTCTTTAGGTAGGTTTGGGTAGAGCTTTAGTGAATTTTCAATCATAATATTTTTGGTTGCCTCATCCATATAGCCCTGCTCGAAGTTATTCGTGTAAACTTCCTCAACATTTTTGTACATTTCCATATCACCTAATACAGCAATAATAGCGGAGGCAGTTTCTACTTGCTCCTGGTTATTAGCAATCTGGCGTAATTCTTTTTTTACAGTTGGATCTTGAATCACTAAAAAGCGCCATGGTTGTAAATTACTTGATGATGGGGCTGTTGTTGCCTCCACAAGTAATTCCTCTAACTCTGCTTGTGGGATTTTGAAATTGACCTCATATTTGCGTACCGATTTTCGCTCATGCATTACTTTATTTAAATAACTTTTTGTTATCGTCATTGTTTAAAAAAACCCCTTTTTCCTATGATGAAATTTACTATACGATAGTTTTTTAAAAAATCCAAGTAAGTTGCTCGAATTAGAGTGTTTTAATTTGCGTATTATTTATCAATAGAAATCATAGTAGAATTTGATTACTTACCCATCATAACGGTATACCTCCCATATCTATGTAAAAAGTTACAAAAAAAACATATTTGTCATAGTCTACTCGTTTTATACTAGAGATAACTATAGAACTAAAATAATATGAATGGGTGAAGGTAAATGAAAAAACTATTGGGTAATTTAAGACTTTTTGCGAAAATTGGTATACTTATTCCCATCATCACAATATTTCTAGGTGGCATGTCCTTCTTAAGTTATTTAAAAGCGTCGAATGAACTTGGAAGCTCGATTGAAAATGAGATGTCATTATTAGCTGATGATGTTTCTAATTCTGTTGAAAATAAATTACATGGACATAATCAGCTTATCTATAGTGCTAAATCTGCGATAGAAACTGCAGATAATATGATGTCAAGAGAACAATTTACACGCTTTGTTGAGCAATTACTACCATTAAATAAAGAAACCTATGGAATGGGGCTTTGGCTTGAAAAGGATGCTGCCAATGGAGAAATCTTTGGACCATATGCCTATAAAGATGGAGAAAAAATTGTCTTTACAGATGTTTATCAAGATCCAGCTTATGCCTTCCATCAACAGGAGTGGTACAAAAATAGCTTGCAATCCAGTGACATTATACATACAGAGCCTTTTTTTGATGAAACTTTAGGAGAGATGTTTATTACTTTTGGTATTCAAGTACTAAAGGGGCAAACTCCGATTGGCGTTATCACAGGTGATTATGTTCTTGAATCTATCCAATCCATTGTATCTGAGGTGAAAATACGAGAAAGTGGTTATGCATTTATCATTGATGATAATGGAACATTTTTAACACATCCTGATGTGAAAAAGGTAAATCAAGAAACGGTTCAGAACTATTTAAAAATACCTATCGAACAGTTTGCAGGAGATAATAAGCTGATTCAAACAGCAGTTGATGGAAAAGAATACACATTGCAATATAAACAAATACAAGGAATGCCTTGGAAGCTTATTTTAATTGTTCCGACAACTGAGCTATATAGTGAAGTACAAGCAATGCTATATCAACAAATTATTGTTAGTATTATTCTTATCTGTGTAATATCCGTAATTATTTATTTAATTGCACGTTATATTCGTCAGGAAGTACGTACAATAAATAGCCATTTAGGCAATCTTGCTACAGGTGATTTAACCCAAAGAATGTCGACCAATACAAAGGATGAATTTGGAGAGATGGCACAGTATTATAATGATTCAGTAGATGCATTAGGAACAATGATGGAGCAAATCGTAGCTGAAACAGAAACAGTTGCTTCCACTGCTGAAGAACTAACAGCTAGTGTCCAAGAGGTTAATAAATCCGTCACAGAGGTAGCTGCCTCTATGCAATACGTGGCAGAGAATACGAGCAAGCAACAGACAGTTAGCGATCAACTAACTTCAGTCACATCTGCTTTGGGTGAGGATATGCATTTTGCTGTTAATGCCTTAGACAGTGCCGTTCAGCAATCTACAGCAACCTCTCAGATTGCAACTGGAGGCTCCAAGCAAATTCGTGCCTTTGTAAATGAAATCGCTGAGCTACATACACAGGTAGAAAATAGTGCAAATCTGATAAGTAGCTTAAAAAACCAATCCGTCCAAATCGAAAAGATGAGCGAACTTATTTCATCCATAACAGATCAAACAAATCTATTATCCTTAAATGCAGCGATTGAAGCAGCACGTGCAGGAGAAGCGGGAAAAGGCTTTGCAGTAGTTGCAGGGGAAGTAAAGGCATTGGCAACACAAACAAGCCATGCTTCACAAGATATTGCCACTGTTGTTCGGACAATTCAAGAGCAAATAAATGAGGCTGTTTCGATGATGGAACAAAGCCGTAAAATTGCTCACCATGGCATTGATTCTGTACAGCAGGCTGGTAGCACCTTTGATACAATCAGCAGTGCGATTGAAGACTTAAAACAAACGATCGAAAAGACGAGTATTAATACATCAAATGCCTATGAAAAGCTACATGACATGACTTCGAAGGTTCAAGAAATTAGTCAGCAAGCAATGGCAACCAATGACCATACATTAAATGTATCAGCCATCACAGAGGAGCAGGCTTCTACCATGAATGAAATGGCCGTAGCCTCTGAGCAATTAGCACAACTGGCACAGGATCTTCAGGAGGAAACAGGTAAATTTACTATATAGTACATTGAAAAGACCATCGTCAATTATTAGGACGATGGTCTTTTCAGCTATTGAACGAGTATTATCTAAATTTAAATGCTTCAAAATCTATTTTTATATCGTTATTATGTGATTTCAATTGCTTAGTAAAATGCTTAACCATTTTGTCAGGACCACATAGATAGACTTGGGTATTTGCTGGTACATGATAATTTTCAAATGACAGCCTGTCCATTTGGGTAGAATCAATAAAATTTACTTTAAACTGTTGATTAGTTAATGCATACGTTTGTAAGAAATCTTTATAGATAGCATTGTCTTCCCCTTGGTAAGTGTAAAATAATTCAATAGTATGATTAATAGGCTGTGACTGCAAATAAGATAAAAAAGGAGTAATACCTATGCCACCTGCAATCCAAATTTGTGATTGGGGACCTTTTTCGAAATTTAATTGCCCATATGGTCCATTAAGAGCAACAGCCGTATTTATTTTTATAGAGTGATAAACTTGGTGTGTGAAATCTCCAAGTACCTTTATGGTAACGAAAATTTTTTCACCGTCTCCGCCAGAAATTGAAAAGGGGTGTGGTGCCTTTTCTAGTCCATCTTGAAAAAATTTCATAAAAACAAATTGACCGTATTGATAGGGGATTTTTTTATCAAGTGTTATCTCGAGCTCAATTGCATTCAAGCCCATTTGTTGTATTCCAGTAATTTTACCTGTGTATTTAAAAAACATATCCTGATACATTGTTAGCATATATAATGCCGACATAAATCCTATAGTCGTCATAATGGCAGTGAAAATGCCTAAGGGTGTAGGTTGAAGTAAATCGTATTTACTTGAAAAGTATGCATGATATATTCCGAAAGTATAGGGAATGAGCATGAATCGATGAATAATCCGCCAGTGTTCATATTTTAGGAATTTTGCAAGAAAGGCTATTAAAATAAGAGCAATAAAGCCATATTGACCAAGCTCTCCTAGCTCTTTTGAAAATTCACTAAAAGAAGTTTCAAATTCTTTATCCATTTCTGGAACCATCTCTTGTAGCTGTCCGTGTAAAATCACTAATGCTAGTGAAATAATAGCGACATATTTATGATAACGATAGACATTTTCTAGACCATGAAACCATCGATCTAAAATCTTCATTCTAGTTGATAATAAAAAAACAAGAAAGAATCCTGTAATTGCCAGGCCTCCAATCATGTGACTAAGCTTATCCAAAGAATGAAGTGGTTCTACAGGTGTAGCAAAAAACCAAAGTAAAGCGCTTGCTCCCATAATAAGTATAATAAATGTAATACCTCTAATTGATTTCATAAATAACCTCCAATCCTTATTTTTATCGAAAATCATCCTATATATACAATAAGTTCCTGAAACGGTTCTGAAAAAGAAGTTCTTGGAACACTTACAGTTTTATTTCTTTCCAACCTGAAATAAAAGGGGAGTGTACGTTCGGAATATATGTTCCCTTTTTGGGGAAGATGTGTTAAATTAAGGAGGACATATTATAAAAGACATGAGAGGGGAGTCCTATGCAAGGGAATACTCATATTGTTGGGGGCATTACTGCTAGCCTAGCCTTTGCACAAATTTCGAATGATAATCCGCTCATTTTAGTAGGGGCAGGTATTATCGGTGCATTACTTCCAGATATATGCCATAGCGGCAGCAAAATCGGGAGAAAGTTTCCCATTATTTCAAAAATGGTTAATAAGTTGTTTGGACATCGTTCCTTTACACATAGTTTACTTTTTTTAATTTTAATGGTGATGGTGCTACATACTTTAATTCCTTTTAAAGCGATTTCAGAGGGGATTTTATTAGGAATGGCAAGTCATATTTTTCTGGATATGGGGACAAAAAAGGGTGTTAAATTGTTTTTCCCAGTATCTATTTCTGTCCGTTTCCCACTAACAACCAAAACAGGCAGTAAAGTTGAAAAAATAGTATTTATGTTGTTAACGATGCTTTCTGTGTATTTTAGTTATGAAATTATTCTAAAATTTATAGGTACTATCTAAGTAAACACATGGATATGAAAATGCTCCTATTATTAAACATCTGTTTAATAATGGGGGCATATATTAATTTATCATCTTCGTCTGTTTATTTGAGAGGATTTTGTTTCATGATAAAGTTGTTTAAAGGGTTGGTTGCATTATTCCAATCACGGACCATTTAATGGAGTACAGGGTAGGAATATTTTGTGGGGAAGTCGAAGTTGTTTTATCGAATAGCAACTACGGTATCAAGTATTTGAAACTATTTGAAACTATTTGAACATGATGGCATTCACGAAATAAGGTTCGCGAATATTCCAATAGTAAAGGGTTAATGAAGTGTTGTGCGTTAGCAAAATGTATATGACATACCAGAAAACCCAATTTCATATTTTTCTATACTGTGACAAGGTGTTTATTGTTTGGAAGGAATTTGTAACTTTTTAATAGAATAATTATTGAAGATAATCAGATAATAAATTTTACACATAAGGAGATAAGACTATGGCAAAAAACAAATTACTAAGAATGGACAATGTCGGAATCGTTGTAGAATCCCTTGATGACGCAATTTCTTTCTTTGAGGAGATTGGTTTGAACCTCGAAGGGCGAGCCACTGTCGAAGGTGAATGGGCTGGTCGCGTAACCGGATTGGGTTCTCAGTGCGTAGAAATTGCTATGATGGTTACTCCAGATGGTCACAGCCGACTTGAACTTTCGCGATTTCTCACCCCACCTACAATATCAGATTACCGGACAGCTCCTGTAAACACCCTCGGTTATCTACGCGTTATGTTTGCCGTTGAAGACATTGACGAAATGGTATCCAGACTCACTAAGTATGGTGCTCAGCTCGTTGGCGAAGTGGTTCAGTACGAAGACTCGTATCGGCTCTGTTACATTCGTGGAATCGAAGGACTTCTAATCGGTCTGGCAGAACAACTCGGTAACAAATAAGTAAGTGACGTTTTAAGCCTTTACTGAAATCTACATTACCGAAGTAAAATATTTGAAGAAAATACTTATTCAATAAAAGTGCGCATTGCATAAAATTAGGTTTTAAACGACTTTATTTTTACACCGTCCACAAATGTGGACGGTATAATGCGTTATTTAGCTTCAAAATTAAACAACATTATTGTCATTACTCAGATTTTTCTCCAAACCTTAAGTTAAGACAGCTGCTTTAGTCAGCCTGTACCTCTTCTACCGTTTTTTCGACTTCTGCTCGTGTCATTTTTTCGCGACCATCCTTCATCGCCTTCAAAGTTTTATGAGCAAGTGCTAGTGGTAAACGACAGAATAAAAGTACTGTACGTTTGTTGATATCCTTCATATAAAGATCAGCTTTCGCAAGGTTTTCCTCTGCGTATGCAAATAATTCCTCACGTGTCCAGCCATCAGGAACGAAGCTTACCCCACGCTCATCCATATCTTCATGCTGATTACGTAAAATATTCACAGCTTGGAGACCACGTCCGTAGCCAATTGCTAAATCGCGATCTGTTTGAATGTCTGCACCCCACGCCCAAAGCTCAGACAACATTGTGCCAACAAGCCCTGCCACGTAGTATGTATAATCATCTAAATCCTCACGCGTGTGCACTTGCCAGTTTGCTTTTGCCCATTTGGCCATCCCAAAAGACATCTCACTCGTTGATGCTTGGACAATTTTTCGTGAGCCTTCAGGGCAGAAAGTAAGCCAGTCTGCTAAACGAAGAGATACTTCAGGTAGTTGATCTGCATATGGTGCTAATAATGCTTCGTATGCCTCGGCATCAAATGTTTCCTTTAATAATTCACTTGTTCCCGTTAGTAAATCAAATTTTACATCATTTGAAAGCATTTCATGGTCTTCAATTTCATCAATAGCACGCATAGCTAAATAGGCGGCTGCCACTGACATTTTCAAATCGTTTTTTAAAAAAGTAATCGGTATATAAAAAGTGCGGCTAGTTTCCTTTAAAACCTGCATCGCTTCTTTATAAAGTGTCTTTTGATCTTTCACTACAATTCCTCCGTTCACATGGTCACACATCTATAGTATATCGTATCGCAAAAGTGAGGAAAGATAAAACAGATTGTTTAATTTCTAGTCATATTCTTTGAAAACGCTTTAAAAAGATGATAAAGTTTAATGGTAAACTATTTAGTTCTATACCATAGTTTTTCAAAATACTGGTTGGACTTTTGCGATACAAAATATGACATAGAGGGAGTTTTATTTATGGGACGCTTAGATAACAAAATTGCAATTATTACAGGTGGTGCATCAGGTATGGGTGCTGCAATGGCAAAATTGTTTGCGGAAGAAGGAGCTATAGTTATTGCTGCTGATATTAACGAAGAAAACCTAGCAAAAATTTCTGAGCTAGAGCATGTAGAGGGAATGAAATTAGATGTTTCTTCTGATGAAAACTGGGCAGAGGTAACGAAAGCAGTCATCGACAAATATGGTCGTATTGATATTTTAATTAATAATGCTGGTATCTCATCTGAAAAAGGTCCTGACCAAATTTCACAAACAGACTGGACAATTATGCATAATATCAATGCTTTCGGTCCATTCTTAGGGATTAAACATACTTCCAACTATATGAAAGAAGCAGGAAAAGGTTCTATTGTTAATACATCTTCCTACACAGCAATTATTGGTGCAGGCATGAATGCTTATACAGCATCTAAAGGATCACTACGTGCATTTGCTCGTGCAGCAGCGGCTGAATTAGGAGCCTTTAATATACGTGTAAATACCGTTTTCCCAGGTGTTATCGAAACGCCAATGACAGCTAAATTATCTGAAGCAAAAGAAGCGATGGATATGCTTGTACGAGCTACACCAATGGGCAGACTTGGAAGACCAGAAGAAGTTGCTAACGCTATTTTGTTCCTTGCATCAGATGAGGCATCCTATATTACAGGTGCTGAACTAGTTATAGATGGCGGGTACTCTGCTCGTTAATAATAAATGAAAAAAGAAAGTGGAAATGTGTGTTCATTCATGCATTTTCACTTTTTTTGTTCTTTTAATAAAAAAATGATAAAGTAATAAAAATGCTTTCGCAATAAAGGTGAAAAATAGAAGTATTTTGATATTTTTCGTGTTTTTTTCATGAAAGTTTGCTAAGTTATTGCACAATCATTTCAACAGCGTTAAAGTTTAGAAAGGGCAAATAAACAATTACGTGGGACAAGAATGGTAACTGTAATTTTTGCTGACAGTATTATATAGAAGATACGTCGGGATTTTGACACAATAACTCCTTGCAAAATCCATGACAACAGTGGGGGCATGAACTTTATTCAGCAGGCATTTAAACGCATCCTGAATAAAAGCAAAATCTAGTATATATCTCACCCGTTTAAATAGAGATTGTACTGAATAAAGTTAAAGGAGAATGGTATGCCAAAGGCTATAGGTATTGATGCAGGTGGCACATTGACAAAAGTTGCTTATTTAGATGAGCACAATGAGCTTGTTTTATCAACTTTTCCGTCAAATGATTTGCTGGCTGTAAAGGATTGGATTATTAATCATCCAGATATTGAGGATATTGGTGTTACGGGAGGACGTACGGAGCAATTACTGGAAGTCATAAAGGCAATGAAATCAATCCATTATATAGTAGAATTTGAAGCTACATTGAAGGGTGTTCGATTTTTGCTACATAAAGAAGGCTATTTCTTTGAGCGTAGTATGATCACGAATATTGGTACTGGTACTTCAATTCATTATATGGAAGGCAATACGCATATTCGTGTTGGGGGAACAGGAATAGGCGGTGGAACACTAATTGGATTGTCAGCGCTTACAACGGGTATTACAGATTACAATGAAATAAGAGAAATGGGTTCTAATGGTAATAGGGAGTCTATTGATTTGCTAGTCAAAGACATCTATCAAGGGATGGATACGCCTATTGATGGACATTTAACAGCTAGTAATTTTGGGAAGGTCGGTATTACAAAATTTGTCAATCATCCAGCAGAAGATATTATTGCTACTGTACAAGGACTTGTAGGAGAGGTGATTACGACACTTAGTATTCAATATGCTGAGGAAAAAAATACACAACATATTGTTTATATTGGCTCTACCTTGAGCAATAACGATCATCTTACACGTGTAATTGCCAATTATACACGTACAAAAAAGCATACACCCATTTTTATAAATGACCACGGTTTTTCTGGGGCAGTTGGAGCTTTGCTAAATATATCTGAATATACAATTGTCTAAAGGACAAATAAGAATGTACATTACTAATGGTGATTGGTGATGTACATTTTTTTATCTGTTTTCTGTAGCCAAAGCAAAGCAGCAGCTACAATTACCAAGGTGAAATTGATATATATATACCCTGCCATTGAAGTTTTCCCCAAAGCATAAATCCTTCATTCCTGAGCACATTACAGGTAGGAGGTGAATATCTGTGGGCAATAAAAACAGTAAAAAAACGATGAATGTTAGAACGCATAACCCTTTCGGTACCTACAAAAGCAAAGACCTCGATAGAAGTAATAGTAATAACAATAATCCTAATGACAACCTGAATGAAGAATTGTCAGCTGAGTTTGATGCAAAGGCTAAAAATAAAGATAATAAGACAAACCATGATAAAAATCAGCAATCCAATAAAAAGAAATAACTAAATGTGGAGGGGTTAGAAATGGCAAAGAAAAATAAAACAAGCTTTAAAAAGAAAAAGAAAGAAGATGTCCATAAAAAGAATGACCGGGAAGAATACTCAGCAGAATTTAATCAGGTTATTCATAATAATCCTCAACAACCTAAACAATAATCAAAAAAAAATGCTCCTTAAGTAATTTTGCTTTTGGAGCACTTATTTTTTGCTTTGTCTAACAGTTTATACACCAAAGGGGGAAATTAAATTGAAAAAATTTTGTCTATCAATTGGAATTTTTCTTATATTTCTTACTTCGCAATTACATATTCCAACGGCTGTTTTTGCCCAACAAGAAGATCCAGCCTATGCAAAGTGGAGTATAGTAGCGATAAAAGAGGTGAGAATTAAATATCCACTAGCTAAGATAGTGGACTATTTGTATGAGGGAAGAGAGATTCAAGGGGATACAACAATAGAAAAATTTAAGCTATGGCTGAAACAAAATGATAAGGAATTTGGGGTCTATGTAAAAATTCAATATGTTACAAAGACGAATAAGTTAGAAAACATCGAGTTACAGGAAGCTGCCTCATAATGCTTAAAGTTAAAGGATGCCTAGCGCATAAGGCATCCTTTTTACTGCCCTTATTGTTCTAATTTATGAATAAATTCACGCATTAATCCAGGTAGATCTGGCCATGCATGACCACTGACTAAATTGCCATCAGTATGAAGATTTGCATCAATATAAGTGCCTCCTGCTACCTGAACCTCTGGCTTACAGGCAATGTAAGCTGTGAGCTCACGATCTTTTAGCACCTCTGGAATGGTTGCAAAAATTTGCGCTGCGTGACAGACAGCGGCAATTGGTTTATTGGCTTCAAAGAAATGGCTTACTAGTGCTGGAACATACTCATTTAAACGAATATATTCTGGTGCTCGACCACCAGGAATAATGAGTCCGTCAAATTGTGCTGGATCAACATCAGCGAACGATGAGTGTGCCTCTAAGCCATATGCTGTACGCTCGATATATGTATCGACCCCATCCACAAAATCGTGCAATACAGTTTGTAGCTTCTTTGCTGAGGGTGCTGCAATCGTCACATCATAGCCGGCCTCTAAGCAGCGGTAATAAGGATAAAAAATTTCCAACGCCTCTACAGCATCACCTGCGATTATTAATACTTTTTTCCCCATACTTTCATCTCCTTTTATTGTGATTTACTAGCTAAATTCGACACTTTCAAAAAATTCCCTGCTGATATTTTAGAAAAGCTGAAAGAAATAGGTATTCATAAGTAATTGCAAATTGCTGAATGCATTGCATAACGTTCAAACAACCTACTTTACAATGAAAAAAATGAAGCGTATAGTATTTATTTAGCTAGGTAAATAAATTAGTATTTAAGCAATGAAGATTTCTTGCTTCTGATCTTCACTAATTGGACATTACACCTAACTTCATTGCTTTCGCTGAGTTTTGAGGAACCTTGTATATTGATACAGATAAATTACTGCCCGTTAATGAGGGATAAATGAGGAGGTCACAAATTGAATCCGATATTCCATGCCTTATTCCAAAAAAGTCGTTATTTAACGAACTGTTTAAACGAAGTACTGAAACAGCATAATTTGTATAGCTCACAGTGGACGATTTTATACTGCTTACATACTCACGGTCCAATGACATTAACGCAAATTTGGAAATATTTAAATGTTGAGGCTCCAAGTATTACAAGGGCAATTACTCGACTTGAAACGTTAGGTTGGGTACAAAGAATAGACGGTGAAGATAAGAGGGAAAAGATTGTTACTCTCTCACCTGAAGCGGAGAAGCGTTTGCCCGCTATTACAGATACTATAGTAGCGTTTGAGGAAGAAATGGTAGGATCACTTACTGTTGAAGAACAACAGCAATTTATAAGTCTATTGGAAAAAATGAAAGGTTGATTGACATGCAGCATGAGGAAAATTCAAAAATATGGACGAAGCGATTTATTAGTTTGTTTTTAACAAATATTTCAGTGTTTTTTGTTTTTTATGGGCTTGTAACAACTTTACCACTTTATGCGATTGGTGAGCTTCATCAAACTGATAAAGAGGCAGGGCTATTACTATCAGGTTTTTTATTATCAGCCATTATTGTTCGTCCCTTTTCGGGTAAATTATTAGATGTTTTTGGAAAGAAGAAGCTTTTAGTTATCTCAATTGTTGGCTATTTTCTATGTACAGTATTATATTTATTCATTCATCCATTTGGACTTTTACTTGGACTACGCTTTATTCAAGGGATTTTCTTTAGTGTTATCACAACTGCGGCTGGCTCCTTAGCTGCGGATATTGTACCCGCGAATCGTAAAGGTGCAGGACTTGGCTATTTCACTATGTCCACTAATTTAGCTGTCGTGATTGGACCATTCATCGGCTTGCTGCTTATTCAATATAGTAGTTTCAATGTATTATTTATTGTGATGAGTATTTGTATAGTAGCGGGTGGTATTTTAGCTATGACTGTGAATACAGATGATCTACCTAAACCTGCATATCAGGGGAAATTAACCTTTAAATTGCACGATTTATTAGAACGCAAAGCACTTCCTGTAGCGGCTATTGCTAGCTTAGTAGCTTTTTCATATGCGAGTGTTTTATCGTTTTTATCCGTCTATGCTCAGCAAAAAGGACTCATGGCCATTGCCAGTTTATTTTATGCAGTTTTTGCAGCAGCAATGCTAATAACACGACCTTATACTGGTAAACTTTATGATACAAGAGGACCGCAATTTGTCATTATTCCTGGTATAATATCCTTTGCTATTGGGCTTGTTATGCTTGCATTTGTGACGGGACCGGCATTATTTTTAAGTGCTGCTGTTTTTATAGGATTCGGCTACGGAGCAGTAACAACAAGCTTACAAGCATTAGCAGTACAATCAACAGCACTTCAACGTAGTGGTTATGCAACGGCAACATACTTTACGATGTTTGACCTTGGAATTGCCTTAGGTTCTTATATTTTAGGAATTGTAGCAGTACAAGCGGGCTATGGTGCTGTTTATTTAACTGGTGCAGGTTTATTGGTTGTTGTTTTTATTATCTATTTAGTGCGTTTAGCCAAAATAAAAACTAAACATGTAGCAGGGGATATAGGACTTTAAATAAAATTATAAGCTGAACTAATAGCAATAGTAGTTCAGCTTCATAGTGTTGAAAAATTAAATAGTCAAGGGACTCTTTGTGAATATTTAGTCAAAATGAAGGTGATTTCCGTTCCAGGCTACTCGCTTTGCCGCTGACGCTTCGCTTTCGCGCAGAGCAAGGCTTCCTGTGGGCGAGTGACGAGCCGCTTCCTGCGCTGAGGAACGAAGACTAAGTGCGTCACGTCCTGTGACAATTTATCTGTGTGAAAGCGTGGCGACAGCAACAACGCCTTCGTGACCAACATCGTGTTGGCCTCGGTTTCTCGTCTGTCTCGCTATCCCACGGGAGTCGAGTAGCCTTACACTCCAATCAGCAATAGTGTAGAACTTTAATTATTTTCTTACCTCAAAAATAGCATATCTCACCATCATTAAATGGATAGAATAGTTGTACAATTCTATAGCTGTCAACCTACATTTTGTGCATAAAACTCTTTGTAACTATACATAAAGCCACTTATTGCTAACACCGCTTTTTGAATAGGGAAATGTTACCCAAACCCCGTTTTTAGCAATATAGTGATGGCTAAGACTTCAATTTATCACTATACATCTGTGTAAAATGCAGTGGTTGATTGGAGTGTAGACTGAGTGACTCCTCGGGGATTCAACGTCACAGATGAGACCCTGGAGCGAGCAACGCGAGTGAAGCGGCTCATCGGACGCCCCCAGGAAAGCACTCAGTCGGAACGGAAATCAACCCCTCGTTTTGAAAAAGGGCTATACTTTTTAATTTGTCACCTTGATTTCATTGACATAATAGTATTTCAACAACATGAAGCTGAACTAATAGCAATAGTAGTTCATCTTTTTGGTGAAAAATGTTTAAATTTAATAATTTCATCAACTGCACGATGATAGCCACCTGAATTTTGAAATGTTTTACTGTAAATTGTAGCAGCAGGTTTTTGAAATGGATTTCATTTCGATAAAGTAAAAAGCCGAACTAATGGTTATATTAGTTCAGCTAGTTTGTTTATAGGCGTCCATACCCTACAAAGTACTTCTGCCAATAAGAACTATTGATATTAGCAATCGTCACACCACTATTACTTGCATTTATCATTTGATTATTACCGATATAAATACCTGCATGGGAGACGCCTGCTTTATATGTATTCGCGAAAAATACTAAATCACCAACTTTAGGTGTACTTACTTTTTGTGCTGTATTGTAAAAGCCAGCAGCTGTTTTACGAGGCGTTGAAATACCTGCATTATTATAAACATACGTGATATATCCTGAGCAATCGAAACCTGTGCTTGGTTTAGTTCCTCCAAATGTATATTTAACACCTAGTTGTTGTTTGGCGATTTGTACAAGATTTGCTGGCGAATTAGGTGTAGTAGGTTGCATCGTATTAAGGTTTAACTTTTGACCAACATAAATCGTGGAAGAAGATAAATGATTCCAGCTCATTAATGCTTGTAAAGAGACTCCCTGTTGACTAGCAATTTTCCATAAAGAATCACCAGATTTTACTGTGTATGTTGCAGCAGATGCTGTCTCTAACGATAAAAAAAGTACTGATGAGCTAAATGCCAATGCTGCTAATTTTAATCCCCATCTATACTTTCTTTTGTTTTTCATAGTATGTATCCTCCTATAACTTGAAAGCGTATTGCTTAATACATAAATGATATTAACATTAGAGTATTACAATTGTATGTCAATAAAATAACATTAAGGATACAATTAAACATAATAAAACGGAGAACAGCATAATGGCTACTCTCCGTCTTTCTATTTTAAATTCTTCTTTAAAAAAGCCTTTGTTCGTTCATGTTGAGGATTGTTGAAAAACTCTTCAGGATGATTAGCTTCAATAATTTCGCCACCATCCATAAATAACACCTTGTTAGCCACTTCACGTGCAAAGCCCATCTCATGCGTGACCACAATCATTGTCATATGCTCCTCAGCTAAATCCTTCATAACTTTTAACACTTCTCCTGTAAGCTCTGGATCAAGGGCTGAGGTTGGTTCATCGAATAATAAAATTTGTGGGTTCATCATAAGTGCACGAGCAATGGCTACACGTTGTTTTTGACCACCAGAAAGATTGGCTGGAAAAGCCTTCGCTTTATCAGCAAGTCCAATTTTTTTTAATAAATCTTGACAGCGACGAGCAATTTCAGCTGCAGATTCATTTTTTACTAAGCTTGGTGCCATTTCAAGGTTTTGTTGAACCGTTAAATGGGGGAATAAGTTGAAGTGCTGAAAAACCATACCCATTTTTGCTGTAATTGTTTTAATTTCCTGCTGCTTTGGATATTGACCTTCTTGCACCAAGTAATCACCGTCTATACAGATATTACCTCCGTTTATTTCTTCTAAATGAATCAAACTTCGGAGCATAGTGCTTTTACCAGATCCAGAAGGACCGATTACAGCTATCACATCATTTTTATCTATAGAAAAAGTAATTCGCTTGAGTACTTCAAGCTCGCCAAAGGATTTTTTTAAGTTTGTTACTTCAATCAGCGCCATATTGTCACCTCTATTCAAATTTAAAGCGTTTTTCTAACCATTTAAACAGCACAGTTAAGACAAGTGTCATGGCTAAATAAATAACACCAGCAATAAAGAACGGCATAATTGTAAAGTCACGATTGACAGCTGTTTGTGCAAAGTGCAATAGCTCTGGTACAGCGACTGCATATAAAAGAGCTGTATCTTTTATTAATGTGACCGATTCATTTGATAAGGCTGGTAGGGCTACTCGAAACATTTGAGGCAATATAACGCGTGTCGTAGTTTGCCATTTTGATAAACCTAGTACTTGAGCTGCTTCATATTGACCTTTATCAATGGCCAGTAATCCACCACGGAAAATCTCAGCAAAATAAGCTGCATAATTTAAAATAAAGCCAATACATGCCGCAACAAATCGATCAAGCACTAAGTACTCACCAACGACTGGCAGCATAGGTAAACCGAAGCAAATTAATAAAAGTTGTAGCAATAGTGGTGTACCACGCATGACATAAATATACGTATGTGCAAGCCAAGAAAGAGGTTTAAAACGGCTCTTTGCTGATAATGTTAATATGAAACCAAGTGGAATCGATACAAGAATGGCGATGAAAAACAGTAATACTGTCATTTTAGCCCCTTCAAGCATCGGCAAAACCATTGTTTGCCAGTAGTCCGCCATTTCTTCTTCCCTCCAAATAGATTAAGAGCTTCGCAAGGAAACTCTTAACAATTTATAGCATTAAATTATTTTAAAACTTTATCTTCTCCAAACCATTTTGTAGAGATTTCAGCAGAAGTGCCATCCTCATTCATTTTATCTAATGCAGCTTGAAGTTTTTCTAATAATGCTTCATTGCCAGGCTTGACACCAACCCCATATTGCTCAGGTGCTAATGATTCATCTAACAATTTGAATGTGTTAGGCTCTTTCGTCATATAATACTCAGCTACAACTGAATCGATAATAACTGCATCTACTCGACCTGTTTTTAAATCTGTTAATGCTAAAACATTATCTCCGAATTCAGTAACTGTTTTAATTTCTTTGTTTATAGGATTTTCATTTAAAGCAACTGCTGCAGAAGACTGTGATTGAAGTCCAACTTCTTTACCAGCTAAATCCTTTAATTCTTTTATAGAAGAATCTTTAAGTGTCATTACAGCTTGTGCGTTTTCTAAGTAGGGTTTGGTAAATAATACCTGTTTTTTGCGAGTATCATTTATCGTATAGCCATTCCAAATTAAATCGATACGACCACTGATTAATTCTACTTCCTTTGTTTTCCAAGCAATTGGTTGGAATTCTGCTTCTACGCCCATATGTTCTGCTGCTGCACGAGCTAAGTCGATATCGAAGCCAACGATTTCATTTTTATCGTCTCGGAAACCCATTGGTGCAAATTTATCGTCAATACCAATAATTAGTTTTTCTTTATCAGTTGATTTGTTGTCAGCAGTTGTTTTATCTGTTCCACTTGTTTTCTCCTCTGATGAACCACATGCTGCTAATGCAAACATCACGGCTGTCAGCATGAAAAGCAATACGAATATACGCTTCATTTTAGCATTCTCCTAACATCATAAATAGATTTCTAATATTCACTTTCGTTAACTAAATCACTAATGTGATAAAGAATAACATCGTATATTAAAATTGTCAATATCCGTATTGAATTATTAGAAAATGCCTTCATTTTAGAGCAATCATTTAATGACGAAGAAAGATGATAAAAAATAAAAAATTAGGGAATATTAAATGAAGCAGATAGAGGAAAGGAACTGCGCGCTAAGGCAAAAACAGTTCCTAGTCTATGATTTAATTTTTTTCTTTTTGAATGGCCTTACGTGCTAAAGCATCAGCAGCTTTATTTTGACTATCAGGGACCCATTTGATAAAAAATAAATCGAAGGTATCTGCAAGTTCTAATGCCTTCTCGAGATAAGGTTTAAACTCCTCATTTTTCACATACTCTTTTTCCATAGAGGCTACAACAATTTTTGAATCAGATCGAATAGAGACGATGCTTGAACCAAGCTTTTGAGCCTCCTCTAAGCCACGGACTAAAGCTGTAAACTCTGCAATATGGTTATTGGTAGAACCTATAAATTCGCTAATCTGTATATGATGACCTTCACCTTTAATAAAAATACCTATGCCACTGGGACCAGGATTACCTGCACTAGCAGCATCTATATATACCTCTAACATAAAATCCCTACTTTTTGTTTTATTTTAATTGTACAACAAAGGTATTTTTCGTTCATGCCAATTTTTATCATATAAACAGTAAGACTCCAAAAATGAAGAAGTAAGTAATGCAAACCTGATTGTAGTTTCACTTTATTTAGGTGTAAATAAACAAAATAGTTGCTTGTTCAAAACGTTCACTTCATAATAGTAAGAAGCGAATTTTGGACAGGGAGGGAGCGAGAGTTTAACATGGATAAAGTGACAGTTATGAAAGATATTGATGAACTGCATGATACGTATTGCGCGGATTGCTTAGTGATTAAGCAGCTGCGTAAAGATCGCGGAAAGCCAGGAGCTCATCGTTTCTGTATCGAGGCATGCACAGTGGGGGAGCGACTACAGTTTCTTGGAGAAGAGCTTTTAAAAGTATATAGTAAGAAGCTGTAAGTAATCGAAATTTATTTTTTAATAAAAAATTAATCATATTTACTAAAACTAATGCATAAATATCAATATGATCGGAAATACTATTATTGGTTGGTTACCATAGAAAAAGTTACCTTGTTGTTGGCTCTGCTGATAACAAAGTAGCTTTTTTCTATTTTATATACCTAAATGCGCCGTACGCTTAAGAAGTATTCTCCAGCGTACGGCGCATTTTTGCCCATAGAAACCAATAACAAAATATTGGTTATACAAGTACTTTTTAAATAATTGTAGTGGGTCTCTCACTATCCATTTAGGATTAGGAAAACGAAGTTACTCTCTATTTAGTAGCAGCATAATTACTTAAGTCTTGATAATACTTTGTAAGAGAGGAAGCAGAAATTTCAAACGATGCAGCGATTTCTTTTGCAGTCAAGGATAGGGATTCGAATAACGCCTTTTCTTGCCCATAGCGAATCGCACCAGCAGCAATCGCAGCTTCTTTGCGTGCAGATGGTTGTCCTTCAATTAAATAATCCTCTAAAAGCTCTAACATCGGAGCAGTCTCACGATCATTTTGCTCAAGGAAATCCTTTACTTGAGTTAAGACATTGCTCTCAAAGTTTGTAAATTCCTCTCCTTTATAGCCATTAGATACAAGTAATTCCCAGAAGGATAGGTGTTCTTCTTTCAGGAATGCGCTAGCCTTTTTCTCTGAGCCCTCAAAGGATTTCTTAAATTGCTCAAATACTTTTGCATGATCTTGAGGGAAGAAGATCAGTGTTGAAACAGCTAAATAATGCTCTAATTTTTTTGATCCGTCTGGTAAGAGGAAGGCAAAAACATGCATTCCCTCAGGAATTGGCTTGTCATTTTCTCGACGAATATAAATTTCTTCATTTGTTAGCACATGGATAGCCTTGAAATAATTTTCTTCTACAGCTGAGACAGAGCCAATAAATAAATTAGGCTGTGACCAATTCTCTAAAACCTTTAAAGTAGAAGGTCTTACCGTTTTTTTCTTTGTTTTCTTCAAATAGCCTTTCCAAATAGATGGCTCTTGATGGAAGAAGAAGTCATCTAACGCAACTGCCTCAATCAGTTCTCTTTGTAACACGCTCTCTAATTTAGGCTGCCATGTTCCTACATGCTCGATATAGGCACGAACATCTTTACGCTCAGGATACTCCATGTAAAATGTTTGCAGCACACGCTCTAATTCTTCAATTGCTACAGTTTCAACTGTTACCTGCTGTTTACCTTCACAACATTTTTTGTATTTTTTGCCGCTACCGCATGGGCATGGATCATTACGTTTTACCATAATTAGATACACTTCCTTTAAAAATTGTTAGTCGGTTTTTGCTAAATAAATTGCATACATTTAATAATAACGGTACTTTTGTATGAAGAAAAATGATTGTCTATTTAGAAATATCAAAAAAATGTAGAGGGACGCCCTAGTTCTAGTATATGTACGCATTTTCCTGCTTAGAACCAAAAAAGAAAACCATCTACGCTAATAGTAAAGCATAGATGGTTTTTAATGAACAGTTGTGTTTAGCCTTTACTTGCTTCCATTTCCACCGTTAATCGCTCCAGCTCATCAATAAGATGGCCAATATAAGCAATTGTTTCACGAAGCGGTTGATCTGTTGTAACATCAACCCCGGCCATTTGAGCAAGTTCTACTGGTGACTTTGTACCGCCAGCCTGAAGTACAGCTAACCATTCTTCAACAGCTTTTTCACCTTCGTTTAGTATACGCTGAGATACTTGTGTAGAAATCGTTAAACCAGCACTATATGTGTATGGATATAAGCCCATATAATAATGAGGCTGACGCATCCAAGTAAGCTCCGCTCCTTCGATAATATTAACAGTATCACCCCAGAAATCTTCTAGAACAGTTCGTTTTAATTGATTTAAAATTGTAGCATTAACAGCTTCACCAGCGTCAATTAACTCATATACTTTTCTCTGATAGGCTGCTTCCAGTAAATGTGTGACAAAATTATGATAGTAAGTTTTGGACACAATATTAGATATAACCCATCGTTTAAAGCGAAGATCATCATTATGCGTTAATAAATGATTGGCTAGCAGCATTTCATTCATTGTTGATGGTGCTTCGATAAAGTATAATGATGGTCGACTATTAAAATAAGATTGATGGGCATGAGTATTGGCAAAGTGCCCCGCATGTCCAAGCTCGTGAATAAGTGTGAAAACCTCATTCATACGCTCATTCCACGACATTAAAATATAAGGATGGCTTCCATATGGGCTTGAGCAGAAGGCACCAGTGGACTTTCCTTTGTTTGGCGCGAAATCGATCCAACGTTCATTAAACGCTTTTTCAATCATATTTGTATAATCTTGACCAAGTACTGCTAACGCATTTTCAACATAATTTTTCGCCTCAGCCATCGTTAGCCTTGGATCATAATCTGGATCAAGAGCAATTTTTAAATCAGCAAATGTCATATTATCGATGCCATTTGCTTTTTGAATCAGCTTAGCATAGCGGCGCATATGCGGGGCAAGCTCTTTTGTAATAAGGTCTATTTGACGATTATAGAGTGAGCGATCGACATCCTGATCAAATAATAGGTAATCAATGACTGAGTCAAAGCCTCGCAAATCAGCCATTGTTTTTTCCTGTTGAATATGTGTGTTATAAACTTTGGCAGTAGTATGCTGATATTCTCGTAACTTATTCGAGAATGCTTTAAATGCTGAACGGCGCACATTTGTATCTGCCTCGAACTCCCAGCCGTTTTCATATAAAACAAAGCTTAATGGATGTTTTTCACCATTTGCCTCAAATTCTCCAAAATGCATATCCACTAATTTTGCTGTATTGTATGTTTCGTAAGGTGCCTCAAAAGTAGCGTTTAATGCAGCTAATGCTTTTTCCACTTCTGGATGTAGCTGATGGGGCTTTCTTTTTAACAAATCCTCTAAATATAGCTTGTAAACAGGGCTTAGAAGACTTGCTTCCTTTAAAATTCCCTCGTCTAATGATAGCAATTCACTACGTACAAAAGATAGTGAGCTAGTTATTTTTCCAACTGCTGTACTAAATTTTGCAGCACGCATTTGGGCTGTGTCATCTGTATGATCTGCTTGAATTGTTAAGCTAGCATAAGTACCAATTGGAACAATGCTTTTTTCTAATGCCTCAAAAGCTGTGAGAACATCAATGACTTTTTGAGCATCTATAATTGTACCTTGATAGTTACGCTCAAAGTGCGATGCATTCTCTACAAGCTGCGCTAAAACGGGTTCAAAATCTGCATCATTTTCAAGCAAAACTTTCAAATCCCACGTTTGTTCAACTGGTACATCTTTTCGTAATGGTAAAACCTCCATCAATAAACACCCCTTTAAAAGTAAGTGACTTAATTATAACGAAACTATTTCGGAAAGTGAAATAATTTAAGAGAATAGTTGAAATATTCTTAATGAAGAAAGAATAACAAAATCTCATCCGAAAAATACCTGTGTTTGAAAATATGTCATTTGGGAAAAATGTGTGTATAGCCAACAACGAATATAACGCATACTAATGGCTAGAACTATTGACACAATGGAGGAGAAATTATGACACAAAATTTAAACAAACAATTGAATAAGCTTGTTGCTACATGGTCTGTACTTTATACGAAATTGCACAATTATCATTGGTATGTAACAGGGAATGCCTTCTTTACATTGCATGCAAAATTTGAAGAATTATATAATGAAACAACGTTAAATCTTGATGACATTGCTGAGCGTATTCTTTCGAAAGACGGCAAGCCTGTCGCAACGTTAAAAGATCATCTTGAGCTATCATATGTAGAAGAAGCAACAGGAGATGAAACAACAGAAGAAATGGTGGCGACAACAATTTCGGATTTCCAAAAACTGATGAAAGCATTAAATTCAACAATGGAGCTAGCTGAGGAGGAAGGCGATGACCGTACAGAGGATATGCTAAATGCCATGTACCAATCTCTAGAAAAGCATACGTGGATGTTAAAAGCCTTCCTTGATAAATAAAATAGTTTAAGAATAGGCATTTGGAGTAGCAGCAGCTCCAATTAGCCTATTTTTATTTTTATTCGAAGATGACAAAAATAAAACAGGGATCAAATCATTATTACAATTATGACAGTTTGTTAAAGGATGTATGAAAAGGGTTTTTACAGAGGAGAGTAGGGTAATACCTAGTAAGCCATACAACTTAGGAGGAATTGAACATGATGAATGAACAAAACCCACAAATTGAAGTGGCGCATACAAAGGAAGAAATGTTTCAAATTTTAGAAAGTATGCGATTAAAAGGCTATCACACAGAGGATATTCATATTATCGCAAAGGATGCCAATCAATTCGAGGATGTCAAATGGGATGCTGATGTGAAAACTCATGAGGCAGGTAATTGGCTAGATCAATTTAAATCGTGGTTCACTGGAGAAACAGCAGTATCAGAAGGCTTAAAGCGTTTCGGTTTGACGGAGGGACAAACAGCATATTATGCACAGCTAGTGGAGCAAGGAGCCATTGTTTTATTTGCTGAGTGTGTAGATTTAGTTGATCCCAAGTCAACAGTCTATTCAGAAGAAAATCGTTATCGACATGATCCACTAGATCCACGTTTAACAGCACCTGAACCGCTAATCGGTGAAACAGCTATACAACGAGAAGAACGATTAAAGGCCGAGGAGCGTATGAATGAGGCGGAGCAATTAAGAAGATATTTATAGAGAACAAAAGACAGAGTGTAGAGCGCTCTGTCTTTTCATATAGAAATCTCTTATGCTTGGGCTATACATTGTCGAATACAACAGGAAATCTTTGTTTTGAGAGTGGGATTGCAGAATTGAGAAGAAATTATGCACGATTGACTAGTATTTATGCTTAATAGAATAACCATTATAGATTGGTTTCCAGTGTGCGAATGACGAGCCGCTTTTTGCGCTAAAGCGTAGCGATTGCTTTAGCTTCATTTTTGCTACAGAGAAATTCTTTGTAATTTGATAAACATAATAGTTTTACAACATGAAAAAGACAGAGTATAGAGCACTCTGTCTTTTATTCGTGTATCGCTTTTTCCTGTTGGTGCTTTCTAAGAAAACGTAGCACATGAAGTTGCTCTAACTGTGCAAAAAGGTTTCCAATTAGAATAAAGCTACCACCGATCATTAATTTTAACGTCAATCCTTCCCCAATAAACATCATCGCGAACATTGCTGCAAAAATAGGTTCTAAGGAAAAAATTAGACCTGTATGTGTAGCAGAGGTATACTGTTGTGCAACAGTTTGCCCTACAAAGCAAAATGCACTGCAAATGACACCAAGCCCTATAATAGCAATCCATGAGCTAGAGGAGTTTGGAAGTGTTGGTGTTTCAAATAAGAAAGTTAAAACAAGTGCATATAATCCAGCAAAACCAAGTTGGTAAATGCCATAAGAAATAGATTCAACATTTCTTGTAAAAGAACTATTTAACAATAGATAAATTGAATAACATAGTGCAGCGATGGCCACTAGAATATCACCTTTTTGAAAGGTAAAGGAGCCATGTACAGTTAAAACAGTAATGCCAATCATTGTACAAATAATAGCAAAACTTACAGCTCTTGAAGGCAATTTTTTCTCAATAAAACTACTAAAGATAGGTACTAAGACAACCGTTAAACTTAAAATAAAGCCAGCATTTGAGGCAGAAGTTGATTCAAGACCGAATAAGCTAAGAGCGAACACAATGAATAATAGTAACCCTTGAATAGCTGCATATTTAAATGTTTTTACATCGACTTTTATCATACGTTTATAAAAGATGATGCCTGCTACAACAAAAGCAATGATACAACGTAATGCCACTACATTATAAACAGCCAATGTCTCTAGCCCCATCACCATAAAGGTATAAGACAATCCCCAAAACATTGTCACTATCACCATTAATAAATTTGCTTTTCCTTGGATACTCATTATGTTCACCTGCAATCTGTGTACTAAAACAGTTTTTATACTAAAAATTACTATATATCTTGTATTGTGATTAGTAAAACGAATGTTTATAATGATTAGGATTAAAAAAATTCATGTATGAAGAGGTTTGCGATGAGTTTAGTTAAATATGAGATTTTAACAAAGGTTGCGGAGGTGGCGAGCTTTACAAAAGCTGCAGATGCATTAGGATTAACACAATCCGCAGTGAGTCACGCTGTCTCTAGTTTAGAAAAAGAATTCGGTTTTGCGCTTATTCACAGAAGTCGAGCTGGTGTCACATTAACAAGTGAAGGAGATACTATGCTAAGGGCAATGAGGCATGTTCTAGATGCACAAGAGCTGCTACAGCAGGAAGCGGCACATATACTTGGTGTAACTCGTGGTAAAGTACGAATAGGTGTTATTTCAAGTATCTCCTCCAATTGGATGCCAGAAATTATTCGAATTATGGACAATCAATTTCCAGGGATCCAAGTTGAATTGCGTGAGGGAGACTATTATGAGATTGAACAATGGCTTCTTAGTGGAGAGGTCGAAGTAGGATTTTTAAATGGTCAAAAATCAGAGCAATTTCTATTTACAGAACTACAGCAGGATCCATTGTTATGTATCGTCTCTGATAAAAGTCCATTATTTAATAAGACAGAAATAGATATTATTGAACTAGAGGATATGCCCTTTATCATGACTTCCTATAAAGGAACAAATGATGTGAAAGTCATTTTGGAGCAATATCATGTAAAGCCGAATATTCGCTTTGAACTATCAGAAGAAGTAGGGATTATTTCGATGATTTCCCACCAGCTCGGCATCAGTATTTTACCAAAGCTAGTGATAAATACATTACCGCCTACTTTAAAGGCAATTCCTTTAAAGCAAGGCGGGTACCGTACAATTGGTATCGCTATGAAGCACCAAGCATCTCCGGTTACTAAGAAATTTGCAGAAATTTTAAGTACTTGGCTTCAAGAGCAAAATAATCCAGCATGACTGGTAAGTAGGAGAACAAGAAAAACAGCATTGATGCATCTCCTAGCATTACGTTAGAATAGTATTTGTAGATATTTAAGAAAATGGGTGAGTGTATGGGGACATTACAAGGGAAAACCGTACTCATTACAAGTGGGGGAACACTTGAAAAATGGGATCAAGTACGAGGGCACACGAATTTATCAAGGGGAACAATGGGTTGTTATTTAGCAGAGGCAGCACTAGCTGTTGGCGCAAATGTTTTGTATATGCATGGCTATTTTGCACAACTTCCAGCAAATAAAGATAAAATGCGTACGATTAGATTTGAGGGCATTGAAGATTTAGGCGAGAAAATTCGTCAGGCTGTGCAAGAAGAACAGGTGGATATTGTAATTATGGCTGCAGCTGGTTCTGACTGGATTATTGACAAAGTGTATGATCAATCAGGTAATCTAATGAAGGAAGCGGGTAAAATGCCATCTGATGAGCCACCTATTATTCACTTTAAGAAAGCGCCAAAAATATTAGGACAAATAAAAGGTTGGCAGCCCAATGTGACATTAGTGGGCTTTAAGCTTGAGGCAACAGATGATGATGAGTTTTTATTATCACGGGCACAACTACGAATGCAAACAGCCAATGCTCAATTTATGGTAGCAAATAGCTCCCAATCATTATATGGTGGACAAGAACCGCATTGGATTGTTCCAGCAGAAGGTCAACCAATCAAGGTGATAGGTAAGGAAGAAGCGGCCAAGGCATTAATGGAATATTTACAACAAAACTAATCGTTAAGCTGTGTAGATTTTCAAGACTCTACATAGCTTTTTCTTGTCTTAAATAGTTATATAATTTAATATTCACTTAACGACCGGTAAAAAATGGAGGGTATAATGGGAAATCGAGAACAAACATTTAATAAAATTCTAGAAGTTGCTTACATTATGTTTGCGGAAAAGGGATTTGAAAAATCAAGCTTAGCAATGATTGCAGCAGAAGTAGGAATATCAAAACCAGCAATTTACTATTATTTTCAATCAAAAGATCAATTAATAGCTCATTTATTTGAGGAAATCTGTAAAGAAATTAAACTCGAAATGACCTTCAACTTTAAGGATATTTCAAAAAGTAACCTAAAGTCGAAGCTCTTAGAAATTGGGTATATTTCAATTGAAGAACAAAAGAAGGATCCATATTTTAATAAAATATTTAATCAATATATGCTATTAGCTTCTCGTGATGAAAGCTATATGAAAAGATTAGATGATTTACAAACTGGTTTTCTAGCAAGCTTTTATGAATTATTGCAATATGCTGTTCAAATTAAGGCAATCAATGATGTAAATATTGAAGCGAAGGCACATGTACTTGCGATGGTTTATGATAATATTGGAAATTTCATGCTTATTGGTAGCCCATTAAATTACAAAGACATTTGGAAGGAAGCTGTTGAAAGTGTTATTGGGGAGATCAATGATGTAAAGTAATCCTACTTGCATATGTATAAGCATTCCATCAAATTGTTTTCAATATAGATTAAGTCCTTATTATGATTGTAGGCTCCATCCATCTAACTAAACAATGTATAAGTCAGCGTCATATTCTTTGTTGGATGGAGAAATAAATGCAGCAGAGGACCAATAGAATATATATGGAGGAAGTAAAAGAAAAGACAAGAAATCCATGAATGAAAGTCCATACTTATACAGAAGATACACCCTTTTTCTTAATTTCAAAGTATTCTTCTAGGTTTTGTAATATTTATATTGACATTAGGTTTTCAGAATTATAGAATTATTTCCAAGAAACGTAATTCTTTTAACGAGAGATAAAAGGACTAGGCCCATGAAGCCTTGGCAGTCAACAGTGAAGGTGCTAAATCCAACAGAAGGAAATAAGGGGGCTTCAATCAATTTGATGCGTCAGCCTCTTTTGTACAAAAGAATGAAATGAAGGGGTGTATCGTATGGCTCAGCAAGCAAAGGTAGATGACAAAAAAATAGAAGCAATTGCCAAAGCAATTCAAAATTTAGAATTTGGCGAAGTGCAAATTACAATTCAAGACGGTGTCATCGTTCAAATTAACAGACTTGAAAAGCAAAGATTTCCACAGAAAAGGTAAAAGAAAGCTTTATGGCAGGAAATTTCTTGACAGGGAGCGGAATTCAAACTAGAGCCTTTACTTGTGACAACACTTGTGTAACGTCTCAATCCAGTTGAATTTGATTATCTAGTAGCGGATTCTTATTGCTTATTATTCGGGGAGAAAAAGGATAGTAATAGTTGACCAGACGTCTGAAGGCCATATATAAGCAGGAGTAATTGCCTGTGCTTATATATGGCTTTTTTATAGCTAATCAAAAAGGTGCGAAATAAGGGGTGTTTGATATTTTAACATTCTTTTATCACCGTCTCCTATGATTTTTATCTAAAGGTTGATTAAATTATTCATTTTAATATCCGCTTACTTTATGTGAGAGATTAAATGCTTTGATTATTTTTTAAACTAATGCTGTTCGAATAAATCCCTTACTTTAAATTAGTTATTATCAAATAATAGTATTTTGCTTCTTGTAATGAACTACTTAAATCAATAGATGCTTTAATGGCAACATATACAGCGAAACCTGCCAATATAGCTATTATCACACTTCCGCTTTTTAATATTTTTCTTTTTTTTCTATTAAGGATAAGTGTTGTTATCATAATAACTAAAAAGTATAAAACCGATAATACAAGTTTTAATAATACTGATTTACTATTATTTACAGCATGCATATAATTTACTAAACTATCCTCGCTGGCAGCACTTTCTTCGATAATAGTTAAATGTCCTTTATAGCCAACCTTCCAAGAAAATTTATGTTGTTCTTTTGTTACGGTGTACTCATAACCTAAAGCTTTTCCATTACCAATAATCCCTGAATATTCCTGTACATCAACCTCAACTCGAGAACAAGCTGATAAAATTAAGGTAAAGCCAAAAAGCATCATCAGAATACAATTTTTCATTTAAATTTCCTCCACGCTTTCAAGAAAGTTACGACAAAAATATCAACAAAATACCTTAAGATTCTAAAGTTTTATATAAAAAAATACTAGAGAGCTTATAATATAGCGAACATTAATGAAAAACAGGATGATGTCTACCAATAATCCTGTTTTCATGTTGTTGAAATACTATTATGTCAATGACATCAAGGTGACAAATTAAAAAGTATAGCCCTTTTTCAAAACGAGGGGTTGATCTCCGTTCCGACTGAGTGCTTTCCTGGGGAACAGGATGATGTCTACCAATCATCCTGTTTTTTTGCACAAACTCATTTTATTCATAAAAGCTTTTTGGGATTTGACCGATATGTCTTCGATGATAGAGTAGAGGCTCTATTTGAGTAGCATCAATTTCTAGGACTTGCCCAATAAATATTGTGTGATCGCCTGCATCAATTTGCTGAAATGTTTTACATTGTAATATGGCTGCTGTATCATGTAAAATCGGTAGACCGTGAATGGAAGTTGACCATTTCGCCTGTGAGAAACGATCTGGAATTTTACTTGAAAATAGTGTACATAAATGCTCCTGATTACTCGCTAGAATATTGACAGCAAACTTTTGGGTAGCTGTAAAATATGGATGTAGCTGCGATTTTTTATCAAGCGACCATAAAATAAGGAGTGGCTCAATGGAAACAGATGCAAAGGAGTTTACAGTTAGACCAATTGGTTCATTTTTGTCATTACAGGCAGTGACAACTGTAACACCTGTAGGATAATTCCCTAATGCTAGTTTAAAAGCAGCTATTTTATCTGACATTCTAATCACCTCTTGTTATTTTATCCTTATAAATGAATGAACTGTGAAAATTCCACTTCAAGATTTAAACGAAGCAAAAACATAAATGAGCAATCAACTGCCCGAAAGTGGAAATAAGGAGAACCCCCCTATAATGAACGTTTCATTTTAAGTGAATATACCATTAATTATTGGAAATGAAAAACCTTTTCAATGCGCATTAAAAAATAGCAATCATAAAATAGAGTAACTTCATAACTATCAGAATATTATTAATATTATTTTAAACCAACAAAACTAACAGGTAAAGTATATAATGAAAGAGAAAAAGGGGGGTTAGATATGACTTTGTATTTTGATCATTTGGTTCATCAAGTTCAATCACCGGAGAATTCAAAGGTTTTTTTAAACAAACGTAATATCCATACAGTGAACGGGGGCCAACACACAATGTGGGGGACATATAATACGTTAAGCTATTTTGGATTAAACTATATTGAGCAAATTGCCATCTATGATCGTGATTTATTTGAACATGCAGCAAAATTGCCTTATTCTTTACATTATACGTTTAAGCGTGACAAAGAGCGCTATGGTTTTTCACGAATTGCATTGCGAACTAAAAATATTGAGGAACAAGGGGCAAGGTTACGTGCAATGGGCTTAGAAGTTTATGGACCTGATGCCTGTAGCAGAACTCGTCCAGACGGCTCCGTTGTAGAATGGAAGTTATTACATTTTGGGAAATCGGGGCTACCAATTGATTTTCCATTTTTGATTGAGTGGGCTGACGGGGATGAAAAACGATATTCGCAGTTAGAGGAAAGTGGAGCGATTGATACGAATCATTCTATAACGATGGAGTCCGTTCAATTTTTTGTTAAAGATGTGCAAGCTACAGTTGAATTATGGCAGAAAGTACTAGAATTACCTGAGCCTCAACAACATGCTCAATTTATATCCTTACAATTGCCCAATATTCGTTTGGATTTTTATGAGAAAGAAGCGGCAAGTACTTTGACACTTGGTCACGTAAAAGAGGGACCATTTGGGGTGACATTAAAAGATTCTGACAGAACAAAGGAAACGCTTGTTTTTCCAGCTGCATTTTATTGGGTTAATCGTTGATTAGGAATATAAAAAGGAGCTGTTCAGTATATTAGAACAGCTCCTTTACGCTTATAATTTCACTACATTTGACGCCTGTGGTCCTCGATTGCCTTCCACCACGTCAAATGAAACTTTTTGACCTTCTTCAAGTGTACGGAAGCCTTCCTCTTGGATCCCCGTAAAATGTACAAATACATCTTCTCCATCATCACATTCAATAAAGCCATAACCCTTTTCATTATTGAACCACTTTACGATTCCCTGTTGCATAAGCATTCGCCTCCAATGCGCTTGAATGTAAAAATCATCAATTAAGTCTGACATAATTGAGAAAATGTGAAAAAATGCATTTTCATTAAGAACATACATGAATTGAACAAAGTTGTCAATTGATTGTCGAATTGCTTGCATAACTAATTATGTTTTCTTTCACAATAAAGTCTATAATGAAGTTGAACAACATAGAAAGTAGGATGCCAAATGACAACGAAAAATCAACCATTAACAGATTTAGAAATCGCGAGTCAAGCGGTTATGAAGCCTATTACGGATATTGCGAAAACAGCAGGTATTCCAGAGGATGCCCTCGAGCAGTATGGACGCTACAAGGCAAAAATCGATCCATTAAAAATTACAGCACAGGGTGAGGATGCAAAGGTAGTTTTAGTAACAGCGATTAGTCCTACTCCAGCAGGTGAAGGAAAGTCAACTGTAACTGTTGGACTGGCGGATGCTCTTCATCAGTTAAATAAGAATGTAGTTGTGGCTTTGCGTGAGCCGTCCCTAGGTCCAGTAATGGGGGTAAAGGGTGGCGCAACAGGCGGTGGATACGCACAGGTTGTACCGATGGAGGATATTAATTTACATTTTACTGGTGACCTCCATGCGATTACAGCTGCCAACAATGCACTATCAGCCTTTATAGATAATCATATCCATCAAGGCAATACGTTAAACATTGATCCGCGTCGCATTATTTGGAAGCGTGTGATGGATTTAAATGATCGAACGCTGCGAAAAATAGTTGTTGGTCTTGGTGGTCCTGTACAAGGGATGCCGCGTGAAGACGGCTTTGACATTACAGTTGCATCAGAAATAATGGCTGTCTTTTGTTTAGCGACAAGCATAGAAGATTTACGTGAGCGTTTAGCAAGCATCGTAATTGGCTACACATTTGAGCGTGAGCCAGTATTTGTGCGTGATCTACAAGTAGAAGGTGCCTTAACACTATTATTAAAAGATGCCTTTAAACCAAATTTAGTACAAACGCTTGAGGGCACACCTGCGATTATACATGGTGGACCGTTTGCCAATATTGCACACGGCTGCAACTCAATTATGGCGACACAAACTGCTCGTAAGCTAGCGGATATCGTGATTACAGAAGCTGGTTTTGGCTCTGATTTAGGTGCTGAAAAATTCATGAACATTAAAGCTCGTAAAGCAGGCTTTAAACCAAGTGCCGTTGTTATTGTAGCAACGATTAGAGCTTTAAAAATGCATGGTGGTGTTGCGAAAACAGCGCTTGTAGGAGAAAACGTTGCTGCCCTATTACAAGGAATCGAAAATTTAGCTAAACATGTCGAGACAATTCGTACATTTGGCGTTGAGCCGATTATCGCATTAAATCGATTTATAACAGACACAGAAGCGGAGTTAGAGGCAGTGTTAAACTGGTGCAAAGTGAATCATGTGCGCATTGCACGTACAAATGTCTGGGAAGAAGGCGGTAAAGGCGGGCTTGCCTTAGCTGAACAAGTACTTTCTGTCTTAGATGAAGAAAACAATTTCTCACCTCTATACGATGTAACAGAGTCCATTGAAGAAAAAGTTCGTACCATCGTACAAAAGGTATATGGCGGGAAAGATGTGCAATTTACTGACCAAGCGAAAAAACAAATTGCCCAGATTGAAAAATTTGGATGGGATGTGCTACCGATTTGTATGGCAAAAACGCAATACTCTTTATCCGATCAACCAAATTTACTAGGTCGTCCAGAGGGCTTCACGGTAACAATTCGTGAGGTTATTCCTAAGCTAGGCGCAGGCTTTTTAGTTTGCTTAACTGGTGACATTATGACAATGCCAGGCTTACCAAAAGCACCAGCAGCATTGCGTATGGATGTGGATAATGAGGGCCATGCAATAGGGTTGTTCTAAATAATATAAAATATTAAAGGCTGCTCCTTATTTTAGTTAGAAAGGGCAGCTTTAATATTTTTCAAAAAATTAAAGTAAATAGGTACCATATCGAATAAGTAAGAAACTAGTTAGCCATAAAAAAATGGCTATTCGAATGAGCATATACATTGTAAATTCAAAGACAGAAAGCTTTCTTTCTCGCTTTATTTTTTTTAAAAGTCTTACAGAAAACAGGGAACATAGAAGAAGTACGGCAATAGATAATTCATAAACGTTCTCTAACAAGCTTATATTTTCTAAAAGGCTTTTCATATATAATCATCCTCTCCTAAAAAGGATATGAGCAGTTTAAACTTATTATGAAGTTAAGGACTTTGGTGTATAACCAGGGTCTTTTTTCTTTTATTACCTATTGTGGAAAATTTATGTAATGTAATATTTGGTGCTTTTTATCAATAACTACCCAACATTGGTAAGAAAAGATGGAATTTTACTATAGATTTTATTGTCAATGAATTTTTATTTAAAAAATACATTGAATTTTCTTTTTCTTTTAAATATAATTTATTTAATTCTTAATCGGAACACTGTTCCGATAATAGGAACGCGGAGGGATGAAGACTTGAAAATCGCAACAGATATTGGCGGTACTTTTACTGACCTAGTTTACACAGATGAGAAGGGAAATCTTCATTTTGACAAGGGGCATACGACTCCAGGTCATTTTGAGGACGGTATTTTAAATGTATTAGGGCGACACGTTACGGAAGATTCATTGATTGAATCATTTATTCATGGTTCAACGGTCATTATTAATACATTAACGGAAAGAAAAGGGGGAGTAGTTGGGTTAATTACAACGAAAGGCTTCCGTGATGTATTAGAGATTGCTCGTGGTAATCGTCCAGACTTATATAATTTTAAATATAAAAAACCAGAACCTTTTGTAGAGCGCTACTTACGACAAGAAATTGATGAGCGTATCGATTTTAAAGGAAATATTATGAAAGCGCTTAATACCGAGGAAGTCGGAGGAATTGTTAGAAGATTCAAGGAATTAGGTGTGGAGGCTATTGCTATTTCATTGATTCATGGCTATAAAAACCCAATTCATGAATTACAGCTAAAAGAAGAAATTGAAAAGCTTTGGCCAGGGGTGTATATCACACTTTCAAGCGAAACGATTAAAGAATATCGAGAATACGAAAGAACAAATACTACTGTTTTAAATTCATATGTAAAGCCAATTGCACATGCTTATTTAAAAAACCTAAAAGAAAAATTAAGCTCGATTGGTATAACAGATCATTTGAAAATAATGCAATCAAATGGAGGAACGACAAGCTTTGATAAAGCGATGGAATTGCCAATTAATCTAGTTGAATCTGGTCCTGTAGCGGGTATGTTTGGTGCAGCAAAACTAGGAGAGCTTTTAAATGAATCAAATATTATTGCATTTGATGTTGGCGGAACGACAGCAAAATGTTCACTCATTACTGAAGGAAAAGTAAATGTTACAACAGATTACTATATTGAAAGAAATGAAAAATTTGCAGGCTATCCGATTAAAACACCTGTTGTAGATATTGTTGAAATCGGTAATGGTGGTGGTTCCATCGCACGCGTCGATCAATTCGGCTCCTTAAAAGTTGGTCCAGATTCTGCTGGTGCAAATCCAGGACCTGTTGCTTATGGCTTAGGCAATACGCAGCCAACAATTACAGATGCAAATGTCTATTTAGGTAGATTATCATTAGAAAACTTCGATAATCCAGTGTCTATTGACAAAGTGGAGGAGGCACTTACTGAAGCAATCGCGAAACCGTTTAATGTGACAGCAGAAGAAGCAGCACAAGGAATTTTAGATATTGCCAACTCTAATATGCTAAATGCGCTCAAGCTAATTTCTATTCGTAAAGGCTATGACCCTGAGGATTTTACAATGGTTGCCTTTGGTGGCGGTGGTCCACTACATGCGATTAATTTAGCGGAAGAACTGGGTATGAAGAAAGTTATTATTCCATATGGCTCATCGGTCTTTTCAGCATTAGGGATGATGATGACGGAATACCGACAAGATTATATTCAAACAAGCTTAATGAATTTTGATGATCATCATTTAACTGCTATTCAAAAAAATATTGATGAGGCTATTGAAAATGCTTATGCGGATGCACCTTTATCGAAGGAACATTATTATTTCGAGATTAATTATGATTTGCGCTATAAAGGTCAAGAGCATGCAGTTAAATTGAATGCATCAAATATTTCGTTTCATGAAGAAGAGCTAGCTCAATTAGCAGAAGCTTTCCATATCAAACATAAACAGGAGTTCTCTTTTGACTTACCAGAGACTTCAATAGAGCTAGTAAATTTACATCTCACTATTTATGGGAAAGATGAAGCGGTCCAGTTTAAGGAGTTAGATTTCTCACATATTGATGCTTCTACATGTATAAAAGCAACACGAAAGTTATACGTCAAAGAAACAGGCTGGGTAGAGGTAAATGTCTACGATCAACAAAAGTTAGTACCGGGCTATGTTATTGCTGGTCCTGCTATTGTGGAAAATCCTACATCTACAGTTGTGATAAATAAAAAGCAATCTATTGAAATAGATAAATACGGCAATCTGATTGTAGAGATGGAGGGGAAATAACACATGAAAAAAGATGTTTTTGCTATAGAAATTATTCAGGATTCATTGCTGGCCATTGGAGATGAGATGTTTGTTGCATTAGCTCGCTCATCTATGAGCCCCGTTATCTATGAGGTTTTAGATTATGCTTGTGGTTTAACGGATGCCAAGGGAAATTTAATTAGCCAAGGTAATGGTGTAACAAGTTTTATTGGGATGCTGAGTCCAATGGTTCAACGTGTCATAGAAAAATATGATAATGGGAAAAAATTAAACGAAGGGGATGTCATCATTATAAATGACCCTTATGTTGGAGGAGGCTCGCATTTATCAGATGTAGGATTGGTTTTACCGATTTTCTACAATGGAGAAATTATTGCTTATTCTGCAAATAAAGCACACTGGACCGAAGTAGGTGGGATGGACCCTGGTTCATTTACAAGTAATTCGAATGAAATCTATCAGGAAGGTCTTCAGCTACCAGGTGTAAAGCTTTATCAAAAGGGCGAGCTCAACGAAGGCATTTATGAAATCATATCTACAAATGTTCGTCTACCAGAGCTATCTATTGGAGATATGTTTGCACAAGTAGCAGCCTTAAAAACAGGTGAAAAACGGATTGCAGAGCTTTGTCGGAAATTTGGTGCTGAATCGGTGAAGTTGTCCATTCAAAAATTATTGGACAAGGGTGAAAAAATTGTAGAGCTTGAGCTTCAACATCTACCAAAAGGTGAATTTTATGCAGAGGACTTTATTGAAGGCGATCCATTAAAAGGTGGACCTTATCCAATTAAAGTGAAAGTAACGATTAGCGATGAAGAATTTATTTGTGACTTTAGAGGCTCACATCCTGCTGTTAATGTGCCAGTAAACTGCTCACAATTTGGTTTAATGGCTAGTGTTCGTGTAATGTTCTTAGCATTACTTGGAGATATTGATGTGATTAATGAAGGTGTCTTTAAACGCTTAACGATTCTTACAGATGATAATTCAATTGTATCAGCCAAGCGTCCACATCCTGTTTCGATGAACTTTGAGGCACGTATTGGAGCAGCAGACTTAATTTGGAAGGCACTTGCACCTTATTTACCAGAAAGATTATCAGCAGGGCATTTACAGTCGGTTTGTACATTTATCTTAACAGGCAAAAATCCTGAAAATAATGAGTCCTTCCTAATTGTTGAGCCTTCAGTAGGTGGCTGGGGAGCGTCAAATGATGAGGATGGCCAAAGTGGGCAATATTGTATGGGAGATGGAGAAACGTATAATCTTCCTGTTGAAATTGCAGAGACAAAATACGGTATTCAGATTGATGAATATAGCTTAAATTGCGATGGTGCTGGTGCAGGGCAATATAGAGGTGGCTTAGGTGTACGCCGAGTTTATACCGTTAATCATGATGGTCAAAAGGTTTCTGTCAACTTAGGTAGACATCAATTTGCACCATTTGGCTTAAATGATGGGGAGGAAGGCTCGCATAACTATCTGATTATTCATAAAGAAGATGGTACAAAGGTGGGACCAGTAGGAGTACTCGCCAATTATGAATTACAGAAAGGAGATCGTATTGAGCTTGTCACAGCAACAGGGGGTGGCTATGGCAATCCACAAGAGAGAAGTAAGAAAGCAATTGAAAAAGATCTAATAAATGGATATATTTCTTTAGAGGTAGCTGAAAAACGTTACGGTTACCAAAACGCATAAAAGGAGAAATATATAAATGACTGTCAAGACATTAAAAAACTCATTGGATATACTAGAATGCTTTGCAAATACAGAAAGCGCATTAGGTGTTCGTGAAATTTCACGCATGACAAAACTGCATACAAGTGTTGTGCAAAGAACAATCAATACATTTACAGAAGCTGGGTATTTATTACAGGATGATGCTACAAAAAAATATAAATTAGGTTATAAAATGTTTATATTTCATGACGCGCTCTCCAATACAAGTGACCCTCATTTTACAATTTATGAATTGATGCAAAGTCTTGCAAGTGAAATCAATGAATCAGTATTTCTAACTTATATGGATAATGAGTATGGTGTCACAACAAAAATTGCTGAAAGTAGTAAGAATATAAAATATGCGGTGTCCTTAGGTACAAAAACACCGCTTTATATCGGTGCTTCCTGTAAAGTTATGTTTGCCTATTTAGACAAAGAAAGGCAGCTAGAATTGTTAGCCTATTTTCATGAAAAGCAGTCTGAAGAGGAACATAAAAAGCTTCTTGATAATTTACAAGAGGAGCTACAAACCATACGACAAAATAAGTGGTGTGTTACTGTCGGGGAGTACAATGAACATGCTTTTGGTATAAGTGTACCATTATTCAATTATAAGAAAGAAATCATGGCATCTCTTACGATTTCTGGATTAGTATATGACATTGACGATCAAAGGGAGAAATACATGCTTGAACAGTTAGTGAAAATTGCTCATCAAATTCAATCTCACATATCTAAACTATAACAACAATAGGGGAGCTGACACTATGAATAATAAAGTATTACATCCACGGGCTTTGGAGCCTGTAACTTTACTAATGATTGTCTTAACATCTGTGGTAGGGGCAATTATTGGGATACAACTGATTACGACTTTAGGGATTTCTGCTAATACATCCATCATTGGGGCTATATTCGCGATGATTTTAGGAAGAATTCCAATTGGCAAGCTAATTGCATTCAAATCCGTGCATAGACAAAATATTATACAGACAGCAATATCATCGGCTACTTTTAGTGCAGCGAGTAGTTTAATGTTGCCAATTGGTATTCCATATGTTTTAGGCTATGAAAATTTAGTTTTGCCATTGTTTATTGGTGTTATTTTAGCGATGTTTGTGGATGCTTTATTATTATATAAATTTTTTGATACAAAGATTTTCCCAGCAACAGGTACCTGGCCACCGGGGATTGCAACAGCTGAGGCTATTAAAGCTGGCGATAAAGGCGGTAAAAACGCAAAGGTTTTAATTGGCGGTGTATTAATCGGTATCGTGGGGTCTGTTCTTAAAATTCCAATGTCAGCTTTTGGGGTAGCGTTTATCGGAAATATTTGGGCGCTTACAATGTTTGGAATTGGTCTATTACTGAGAGGTTATTCTGTTCAATTATTTAATGTCGATTTGAATGAATATTATATTCCGCATGGCATTATGATTGGAGCAGGCATTGTAGCTCTTTTCCAGGTTGCTTTTACTTTGCTAAGTAAAAGGGCAACTAAAGAGTCAGAAGAATTAATCTATTCAAAAGACCAAAAAGAAATTCGACAAGGTTTTGGTGTAGGTTTTATTGCTTATTTAGCGATTGCATTATTAATTGCTTTAATAGGTGGTATGATTTCACACATGTCTTTTGGAATGCTAATCGGCTTTATCATTTTCGCAACAATTGCAGCATTTGTTCACGAACTTATTGTTGGGATTGCTGCAATGCATGCAGGCTGGTTCCCAGCATTTGCAGTAGCGTTTATCACACTAATTGTCGGAATACTAATTGGTTTCCCGGCACCCGCTCTTGCTTTGTTAGCTGGCTATAGTGCAGCAACAGGGGTAGCATTTGCAGATATGGGCTATGACTTGAAAACAGGTTTTATTTTACGTGGAAATGGCAGTGATCCTGTATTAGAAAAAGAAGGGCGTAAACAGCAAATGATTGCTGGTATGCTAGCATTTTCAATTTCTGCTGTTGTTGTTTTACTTTCATATCAATCTTATTTTGCACAGGATTTAGTAGCACCTGTCAACCATGTATATGCAGCTACTATCCAATCTGGAGTGACTGGAGACGTAGCGAAACAGCTATTGATCTGGGCGATTCCTGGGGCATTGATTCAATTAATTGGCGGTTCAAAGAGACAAATGGGTATTCTGTTTGCGACTGGTTTATTACTAATCAATCCTATAGCTGGTTGGGCAGTGTTAGCTGGTATTTTACTTCGTGTTATTTTCACTTATATGACAAAAGGTAAGAGAGAATCTGAAATGACAGTCTTTGCAGCAGGTGTTATTGCTGGAGACGCTTTATATAGCTTCTTCTCTTCCATTCTTAAGATAGGAAAATAGAAAGGGGTAAGAGCAGATGATAAAGGTGTTAACGTATGAGGATGGTTTAGCCGCTGTTTATGGAGGTGCAATCCTAGGAGGTGGCGGTGGCGGCCTCGTTGGGGAAGGTTTAAAGTTAGTGGAGGAAATTTTCGCTGCCGGAAACCCTCAACTTATCGATATAACAGCATTAAACCATGAAGATTTAGTAGCCTGCGTAGCAATGGTTGGAGCACCTTCAGCGGAAGAACAATATGTATCCAATGAACAGCTATGCTGGAGTTATCAACAGATGAATGCGTATATGGATCATCGATTAAAAGGAATTATTACGAATGAAAATGGTGCCATAACGACAATCAATGGCTGGTTACAATCGGTATTACTGAACGTACCAGTCGTTGATGCCCCTTGCAATGGACGGGCTCACCCGACTGGCATTATGGGTTCCCTAAACCTACATGAGCAACAAGATTATCAATCCGTTCAATTTTATGCAGGTGGAAAAAATGATTACGCTATTCAAGGCTTAGCTGAAGGAAATTTACAAAACACAGCAAAAACAGTTCGTCATGCTTCTATTCTAGCTGGAGGATTGGTAGCGGTGACACGTAATCCAATAACAATAGGCTATTTGAAGGAACATGGTGCACCAAATGCAATATCTGCCGCTATTGAGCTCGGTTATAGCTTCCTAAGTGGGCGAACACTGAATGAAAAATTAGATAATATTATTCATCTGTTAAATGGCGAGCATATCGTATCTGGTGTAGTAAAAGATTTTTCTCTGATAAAGGATAATGGTTTTGATGTCGGTAGCTTAACTGTTGAGGATGTTGAATTAACTTTCTGGAATGAATATATGACATTATCAAAGGCAGGGACTGTCCAATCGAGATTTCCAGATTTAATAATGACATTTGATATTGAAGGGATGGTACCTGTACCAAGTGCTAGCATTAAAGAAGGCATGCATATAGCTGTTATTCAAGTTGATCAAAGCCATTTAAATTTAAGCTCAACGATGAAAAATGCCGAGCTGCTACAGGAGATTGACGCGGTTATTGGTAAGGTTTTATAAAAATGAAGAAAATAACATGTTAAAATAGCAAGAAAGCAACCTAATTAATAAAAGCTGCCATCATCTACATGTAAGTGAGATGGGCAGCTTTTATTGTCCCTTCAGCGGGGAGGTATAACAGTACATAAAAATCGTTCCTACTTCCTTCATAACATAATACTTTTTCTATGGCTTAAATGATACTCGAAAAAATTTGCCTAAATAAATTATCTTTTATTGTTCACACAACTCTAATGAGCCAGCTATTCTCATAATGTCAGCAAATAATTGTACACCTTTTTCATTAAAGAGAGGAGCTACGTTCATACTTATTCCATTATGGAATAAAAGAAGGCAACATCAATTAATGACAAAAGTAATGTACACTTGCAACATATGATGAAAGCTTTCTGGTCGTGAAAACAAGTCTATCGGATTGCTCATCTATTTCAACTTGTACAAACACTATGCGGGTTAAAACAAAGAATTTCTAAGGGAAAGTGTTCACTTTTATTTGTTTTCTTAGATGATTGGCTTATGTTATACATACATCATCTTGTAACACATTATTCAATTGTAAGCCCGCTGAAGTTAGTTAAATAATCTGTGAAGAACATAGTTACCGTACATTGAAATAGTGAGATACAGAACAAAGTTGTTCTGTGTATTTATCATATAATATTCTGAAAAATTAGTCAATTGAAATCATTTGATTATCTTTATATTTATTGATGCAGGATATCACTTATCAGTATAATAGCAAAGAAGGGACTGAATGAAGAACATGAATGATTTAATGGATAAAGTACGAGGCATTTATGAGCAGTTTGATGCAAGCCATGATTTTCAGCATATTGAACGCGTTTACCAAAATGCAGTGAACATTTTACAGAGTGAGCCAGCAGCAGACGCGGAAGTCGTAAAAATTGCAGTGCTGCTGCATGATGTAAGTGACAAAAAGTATACCAATAGTAAAGAGCAAGAAAATCAGCTAATTGCAGAGTTAGCATTAAATGAAGATAAAAAGCAGCATATTCGAGATTGTATTGCTCAAGTATCATTTAATGGGGGCAATGAGCTTGAAGCAACATCTATTGAGGCAAAAATAGTACGAGATGCAGATCGCTTAGATGCCATTGGAGCCATTGGAATTGCACGAACATTTGCTTATGGGGGTGCCAAGGGACGAAAACTGTATGATGCTGCAGAGCAAGCACGAACAAATATGACGGAGGAGGAATATCGTACTAAAAATACATCCTCAGTCACACATTTCTACGAGAAGCTTTTATTCTTAAAGGATTTAATGACAACCGAAAAGGGCAAGCAAATGGCTAATGAACGCCATCAGTTTATGGAAAGCTTTTTACAGCAGTTGCAAAAGGAAATTGGTCAATAATTTGAACCTGCAATTAATTTCCTAATCTAATAAGAGTAGAAAATATAAGACTTTTTGTTGACTGAAACCAATCTGGACGTTACAGGAAATGGAACGTCCATGTCGTCTGATTTCTGATTCTAGTTCATCTTGAAATATAAGTTTTACAAGTACAGATATTGAAGAATTATGCATAGATTAGAGTGGTGCATCATGGATAATGGCATAGGTGTCGCATTAAATTGCGCCCTATGCCTTATTTTTTTACATAGAAATTTTGTACTATAACCACTTGTGCTTTACTCTAATTGCTGCTCATAAACAAGGTCATTAATGCCATTTTTAAGCTCAAATGGGATGCATTTATATGTGGAAAAGTTATGGATTGAGCCTAGAGGGATTAAAACTTTGGGTGTCTTTGCCTAGGGATGGATATGCAGATGATGTTCTTATCAAAGCAGGCCCATAGTTCATTTAGCCAAGTTTAGCCTATTATACAGAAGAGTTCCAATGTCATCAAATGAGAATTAGTTATTCCTATCCAGATTCTCAAGTCCTATAAAAGGGGGTAATAAATTCGACAACGATAAGCATGTTCTTTGATAGACATTTACCATTATGAATTGTTAATTCTGATATCATTTGTTCGGTTTGTTGTTCTTTGTTTAGCAGTCGTTTGATGTTATGATTAAGAATGGATATCAATAAAACGTCTACATATTAAGTGTGAAAGAGATGGAATAGTGGAATGAGTCATTTAATTGTACAAAATTTAACAAAAACAGTGGGCGATAAAACGCTCTTTCAAAATATTGAATTTACAATCTATGAGGGAGAGCGAGCTGGCTTAATCGGTATTAATGGAACGGGAAAATCTACTTTATTGTCCATATTAGCTGAGCAGATTGAAGCGGATTCGATGAATGTGGACAGACCTAATAAATATCGAATCGCTTATTTACCACAAGATCCAAAATTTACAAGCGGTGAAACAGTTTTGCAGGCTGTGTTTGCAGGTGATTCTCCAATTTTAAAGTTGAATCGTGAATATGAGGAAACAGTAGCGGCTCTTGCTTTAAATCCTACCTCGGAAAGTCTGCAAAAAATGCTGTTTAGCTTACAGCAGCGAATGGATGAAGAACAGGCATGGGATGTCAATGCACTGGCGAAAACTGCACTAACGAAGCTTGGCATTGAAACATTTGAAAAAGAAGTATTAACGTTATCAGGTGGTCAGCAAAAGCGGGTTGCTTTAGCGAAGGTGTTAATTGAGCCGGCAGATCTGTATTTATTGGATGAGCCTACTAACCATTTAGATGTACAATCAACAGAATGGTTGCAAGAAATGGTTTTACGATTAAAAGGGGCTGTTATCTTTATTACCCATGATCGTTATTTTTTAGATGAATTATCAACGCATATATATGAGCTAGCAGATCAAACATTGTATCGTCATACAGGGAATTATGGGGATTATTTAGAGGCACGTGCTATTCGTGAAGAAATGAGAGCAGCCTCTGCCCAAAAAGACCGCAATCGCTATCGCTCAGAATTAAAATGGATTCGTCGCGGAGCGAAAGCACGCTCAACAAAACAAAAGGCACGTATTCAACGCTTTGAGCAGCTTGATGAAAACCTAGAACGTAAAACTGAGGATGTTTCGTTAGAAATGGGACTTGCTACTACACGACTTGGTCGTAAAGTATTAGAGGCTGAAAATATTTCTAAGGCATTTGGACAGCAAAAAATTCTTGATGATTTTTCATTTATACTCCAGCAAGGTGATCGTATCGGTATTATTGGAGCAAATGGAGTAGGAAAATCAACATTATTGAACATGCTAGCAGGAGAGCTAACACCAGATATAGGTGAAATTCTTGTTGGTTCAACAGTAAAGCTAGCACATTTCAAGCAGACATTACCGAAAATGAATGAAAATGAGCGTATGATTGAATATATTCGTGAAGCTTCCAACGATATTACAGATGCAGAGGGGGTACGCTACTCTGCTGCTCAAATGCTTGAACGATTCTTGTTTTCGCTTCATGGACATGGTACACCAATCGGTAAATTATCTGGTGGGGAACGTAAACGCCTTCATTTATTACGTTTATTAATGGAGCAGCCGAATGTTCTATTACTGGACGAGCCTACCAATGATTTGGATATTGAAACATTGGGCGTACTGGAAGATTTTATAGAGCATTTCCCTGGTGTTGTGATCACAATTTCCCATGACCGTTTCTTCCTTGACCGAATTGCTAAAAAGCTATGGATTTTAGATGGACAGGGTCAGGTAGAGGAGACACTGGATCTTTACAGTGAGTATCTGGCAAAACGTGAGCAGGAGGCTTCTGTAAAAGTAGAAGCGCCAAAAGCAGAGAAACCAAAAATGGAAAAGCCAAAATCGGACAAGAAAAAGCTATCCTTTAAAGAGCAAAAAGAGTGGGAAACGATTTCAGACGATATTGAAAAAACAGAAACTGCTATTATGGAGACTGAAGAAGGAATTGCCAATGCTGGCTCTGATTTTACAAAGCTGCAGGAATTAACGGCAAAGCTAGATGAGCTTAATGCCCAGTACGAATATTTGATTGAAAGATGGTCTTATTTAGAAGAAATTGTGAATGGATAAGGAGCGATTAGACATGAAGATTATAACAATTGAACCGACACCAAGCCCTAATTCAATGAAAATTGTCGTGGATACAGAACTACCATTTGGAAAAAGCTATAATTTTACAAAAGATAATAAAGATGAAGCAACTGGTGAAGCTGCGGCAATTTTGGCAATTGAAGGGGTCAAGGGCGTTTATCATGTAGCTGATTTTTTTGCAGTTGAACGTAATGCGAAATATGCATGGGAAGGTATTTTAGCAAGCATTCGTCAAGTTTTAGGCGAAGATAATGTACAGGAAGAAAATGAAATACATGCTGCTAATGAATTTTATGGGGAGGTTTATGTCCATGTACAATTTTATAAGCAGGTGCCCCTACAAGTAAAGGTATTTGATAATCAACAAGAGTACCGTGTAAGCTGTGGTGAACGCTTTGTGGAAGCCTTCAATAAAATTATTGAGTCCGCAGACGATGAGAATTATATCTTCCAACGTAAGTGGATTGACTATGGCGTGCGTTATGGTGAGCTTGAGGAAATTGCAGAAGCGGTCAAGCAAGAGATTGATGTCACTTATTCAGCAGAACGTGTAGCAGAAATTGTTGCAGCCATTAATGATGATGAAAAAACAGCTATAAAAACAGACAAGTTAAAAGTAACAGTTGAGCAGTTTATGCAACCAGAATGGGAGAAGCGTTTCCAGTTGCTCGACCAAATGGCTGATCCAGAGCTAGATGACTTACCTCTGCTAGATTTAGCTTTACAGGATGAGCAAATGTCGATTCGACGATTGGCTACTGTATATTTAGGTATGGTTGAAGATGTGTCGGTTGTGCCGTATTTGGAAAAGGCATTACAGGATAAAAGTGCAGCTGTACGCCGAACAGCAGGAGATTGTATGAGTGATCTTGGATTCGTGGAATTTGAGAACGCTATGCAGCATGCCTTACAGGATAAAAACAAGCTTGTACGCTGGCGGGCAGCCATGTATTTATATGAGGTAGGTACTGAGCAATCATTACCTGCATTAAAAGCTGCAGAAGATGATAAAGAATTTGAGGTAAAGCTACAAGTAAAAATGGCGATTGCACGAATCGAACAGGGCGAGGAAGCAAAAGGCTCTGTGTGGAAGCAAATGACTGAATCTCGTCAACAATAACAATATAAACCAACATCTATTTGAACTACTGTTGTTTAAATATGGTGTTGGTTTTTCCTTTGGGGAAAACTGGAGAGATAAGTTGCTCAAAAAAGAGAGGAGTCTGCTCAATAAGTGGTGTTGGAATGCCCAACCGCTCGCATGGTTCACAGAGCAAGATAATGTGTTACAAATCGAAGCAACTATTTTCCCTGAGCTCAGTTTAGTATCTTCAGCATGGTTGTATGATACCATTGATTGAACTGGAAATATGAAAAGGATTTCATGTGATATGAGAGAAGTTATAGAAATTAATCTTATTAATCTGTTGAAACTTCTAGTAAAATGATGATTTTCTTAATTATCTTCCACGAAAATGCGAAAGGAGGTGTATTGGAAAATAACAACATGTACTTTTTTTACATAAAATAATTAGAATATTTAATCTATTTAAAGTTGAGGTGTCTATCCATGTTTGGAAATATTACAGATGTACCTGGTGTAAAGGTGGGACATGCGGAAAATAAGGAAGGTATAACAGGCTGTACAGCTATTTTAGTAGAGAATGGTGCAGTTTGTGGTGTTGATGTAAGAGGCTCTGCTCCAGGCACTCGTGAAACAGATGCATTGGATCCAATCAATGAAATTGATCGTGTACATGCTATTAGCTTATCTGGAGGTAGTGCATTTGGACTGGATGCAGCGACTGGAATTATGCAATTTCTAGAGGAGCAGGATATTGGTGTGGATACAGGAATTGCCAAAGTACCAATTGTTCCAAGTGCTGTACTATTTGATTTGTTTATAGGTAATCCCAAAACAAGACCTACTGCTGCAATGGGCTATGAAGCCGCTAAAAATGCCAAAATGGGATTATTTTTAAATGGCAATACAGGTGCTGGGTATGGTGCTACTGTTGGGAAATTAGCAGGTCCTCAGTTTTGCATGAAGGGAGGACTAGGTAGTGCTTCTATCGCTGGCAAAGGCGATCTAGTAGTTGGTTCCATTGTTGCTGTCAATGCTGTTGGAGATGTAAAAGATCCTTCTACTAGAAAAACGCTAGCAGGTGCATGGAATAAGGAAACAGCAGAATGGATTGATTGTTGTGCTTATTTAGAGGAGCATGTGCAATCAGAAGCATTGTCTGGTACAAACACGACTATTGGTGTAGTTGCAGTAAATGCCAAGCTTACGAAAGCAGAGGCAAAAAAAATTGCACAGCTCACTCAAAATGCTCTTGCACGGACAATATATCCTGTTCATACCATGCTGGATGGTGATACGATTTTTGTACTAGGTACAGGAACTAGAGCCTATCCAGTTGATTATATAGGTCACTTAGCAACAAAAGTGATGGAGGAAGCAATACTTACGGGTGTAAAGGCTGCTGAGAAATTGGCAGACGTCGAAAGCTATTCAAGCATTCAAAAATAATCACAAAGGGAACAGCGTGAAGATAATGTTAGATGGTTTCTGAACTTGCTCAAATGACGATGTAAGTTAAAAAATGAGGCATTGAAGTTGCGAGTAACTGACAAATCAGACCTTTTTAGAACCTCATTAATAAACAGCATCCATATTACGGGCGGTGGTTATTTCAAAATCTTGCTATTGTTCTAGAGGTGATGGTGATGAAAAAATGGATAATGCTTAGTTTTCTCTTAATATACTTAGCGGGATGTATACCTTTTATGGGCGATCAAACAGTAATTGATTGGGTAGATTTTATTCAATGGAACGGTCATGATTATAATGGTGTTCACAATAGTGAAATAGCCGATGCTTCATTCATAGATAAAGAAATAGGAGAAGTTCGCTTTAAAGTAGCGGATAATGTTTCAAATTCATCCTATCAATTAAAAGATGGAGATGCTGCGTTTCACGAAAAAGGTACAAAGCTTTATTCTATCAAAGGGGAAGATAATATCATCGCTGTCAAGGACAAAGCTGCTATAAATGGTTACCGGATCTATTTTGCAATTGATAATTCAAAGTATAAATGGCACTTTGAGGATGTTTTTTTAGACCAAGTAAAAAAGATAGAAATATATAAATCAGCTACACCAGCGGGTAATCAGCAAATAGCAACTATTACAGATGAAGCCGGAATGGAGAACTTTTTGGATATCCTTTCAAACAGTAAAGAGACTCCGGCATTTCAACCGAATACAAGCACTGGAGATCCAATAAGCTATCAGATCATCTTATATACGGATGATTCCATAGCTTATAAATACAATGTTCAATATGACGGTATTACATATTTTTGGCATCCGTCAGATACAGCGATTTTATCAGATGATATAAGACATTTTATTTCTGAAAAATAGTGGCTAGTCAAAACCATGAAAAGCGCGAGAAATCAATTTTAGAATTGTTGATTTCTCGCGCTTTACAGTGGTAGTGTATAAAACTGGGGTTTAATATTCTTGAAATAAATTAAAAGAAAGTATCATAGTCAAATGCCAATTCATGCTTTGTTAGATAGGAAGGGATAGCACCATGTTGTTCAGTGGAAGCTCCAGCATAACGATTAGCGAATGTCAGAAGAGGAACGGCATACTGCTCACAAAAATCGATTAGCTTTTCAATGGTTATTTGTTGGCTAAGGAAAATGCTTAACACAGCACCAATAAAGGCATCTCCGGCTCCAGTTGTATCAATCGCATGGACATTGTCAGCTGGTACTTTGACATGCGCTTTTCTAGAATAAAGACTTGCCCCCTCTGCTCCACGAGTAATTATCAAGACTTGTACCTTTCCTTGAAATAATGTTTGGACTGCCTTTTCTTCATCCGCAATCGCAGTTAAAAACAAAAGCTCCTCCTCGGATAGCTTTACAATATGAGCCTTTGGTAGAAATTCCAAAATGGTTTGACGACATGTCTTGTCATCATTCCATAATGGCAAACGGACATTGGGATCAAATGACACAAGACTTGCTACTTGATGTGCTTGCTCAATCAAGGCTATATGTGCCTCTTTCATCGGGCTTTCCACTAGATTAACTGAACAAAAATGAAGAATATCCTTTGCTGTTAATAGATTAGCTGGAAGCTGCTCTTTGCTGTAAAGCAAATCTGCTGCATGACGTCGATAAAATAAAAAATCACGGCTTCCATCTTTCTTTAGGGACACAAAGGCTAGACTTGTTTCGCCCTCATTAGTTTGCATAATATAGTTTGTATCGACACCAGCCTGTTTTATTGTGTCCACAAGGAAATTTCCAAAAGCATCTAGCCCTACTTGCGTGAGGAGGGCGGCCTCCTGTCCCAGTTTTGCACAAGCAGCTGCAACATTGGCAGGAGCACCACCTGCATTTTTAGCAAAGTACTCAACTTCAGGGAGACTATCGTGTTTAGTAGGTGTAAAATCAATTAACAATTCACCAATTGTATAGAGCTTACTCATGAAAAACCTCCTCTATATGGTTTAAGTCGAAGTATGGGACACACGTTTTTTCTTTGGTACGTAGATGGTATAAAAAATACCCCCGAAAATTAATAATATCCCCATTGTTTGCATAAGACTTGGCATAAAATCAAGCAACAACATATCGAGCAAGATGGCCACTACTGGGTCTACAAATACTAATACAGAAACTAGAATTGTAGAGAGACTACGGATGCTATCAAAGAATAAATAATAAACAAAGCCTGTGTGAATAAAGCCTGTTCCTAAAATATATAGCCAATTTGTTGTCGTTAACCCTTCAAACAGTGAAAAATCTATAAATGGTAAGAGGATGATAATTCCAACTGTTGTTTGAATATAGGTTAATGCATAGGAACTAAGCTTTATAATCGTTTTACTTGTTAGCATTGTAAACGCGTAAAATACAGCAGACAGTAATGCCCAAATAAAGCCTGATTTCATAAACTCAGAGAGTGACAAAAAATTGTTTAAGCCGATAATGAACATACTTCCTATAAAACAAGTAAGTGTTGCCAGGAGTGCCTGGATTGTCATCTTTTCTTTTAAAAATAATGCGCCAAAAATTAAGACAAAAATGGGAGCTAAGTTATAGATAGAAATCGCAATGGAGATTGACATTTCCTCAAAGGCCTTAAATAGAAATACCCAGTTTAAGACAATAAAGACGCCACAAATAAGTGTTCTTACTACTTCATTTTTATCCCATACCTCTGTTTTATGTCCACCAGTGATGAGCCATAGACCTCCTAGAAAGAGGGTAGCGCAAATACATCTGATAAATACTAGCTCTGTCGCAGGCACACCAGTATGAACAGTAAAAAATCCGATTGAGCCAAAAAGTGCCATTGAAACAGTTAATTTAATAATCGCAGAAATGTTCATACATAACCTTCTTTCTAAAATTTTTATAAATAATGTTGTTAACTAGGTGGGCAGGATTACATTTTTTCACTTCATTTTAAAATCGATACTTGGGAGCAGAGAGAAACGCTCAGCCAAGAAAAGACTCCGCTCAGGTAGCATAGAGAAACGCTCGGCCAAGGGAAGACTCCGCTCAGGTAGCATAGAGAAGCGCTCAGCCAAGGGAAGACTCCGCTCAGGTAGCAGTGCAAAACGCTCGGCCAAGAGAAGATACCGCTCAGGTAGCATAGAGAAACGCTCGGCCAAGAGAAGATACCGCTCAGGTAGCATAGAGAAACGCTCGACCAAGGGAAGACTCCGCTCAGGTAGCAATGCAAAATGCTCAGCCAAGGGAAGACTCCGCTCAGGTAGCATAGAGAAACGCTCGGCCAAGAAAAGACTCCGCTCAGGTAGCAGTGCAAAAACGCTTGGCCAAGGGGAGACTTCGCAACGCTCGGCTAAGAGAAGAATCGGCTCAGGTAACAATACAAATCGCTCAGCCAAGGGAAAAGACTCCACACAGTTAGCAGTACGATTCGTAAAAGGAAAGAAAGCCAACAGCATTTATCAACTGCTGGCTTTCCATTAAGTTCTACCGTTACTCGCGGATTTGCCCATTACCGTGAATGAAATATTTTGTAGAGGTAAGGGCTGGTAAACCCATAGGGCCTCGCGCGTGTAATTTTTGCGTACTAATGCCGATTTCAGCGCCGTAGCCGAACTCAAAGCCGTCTGTGAAACGAGTAGAGGCATTGTGATAGACAGCTGCCGCATCAACGCTATTTAGGAAAGTATCTGCCACTAGTTGATCCTCTGTAATGATTGCTTCAGAATGATTAGTACCATATTTATTAATGTGCTCAATTGCTTCATACACATTTTCCACCAGTTTTACACTTATTTTTAAATCTAAGTATTCAGTTGCGAAATCTTCTTCTGTTGCTGGAAGAGCGAAATTAAGCGCTTGACAAACGAATTCATCGCCGATAATTGTGACACCTGCCTGGTTCAAAGCGCTTAGAAGTTGGGACCCATACTCCTTAAACCAATCTGGATGAATGAGTAAGCTTTCTGCTGCATTACATACGGAAGGTCGCTGTATTTTTGCATTCAAACAAATTTTTTCTGCTTTTATGTAATCGGCTGTTTGATCTACATAAATATGACAATTACCAGCACCTGTTTCAAGGACAGGTACAGTGGCCTCTCTTACTACTAAATCAATGAGTGCCTTTCCACCACGAGGAATCAAGACATCTAAGTATTCTTTTAGATGGAATAATTCTTTTGCTGTTTCTCGATTTGTATCCTCAATCAATTGTACCGCATCAACAGGAATTGATGTTTTTTCAAGGGCACGATGAATGCTTGTCACTATTGCAACATTTGAGAATTTAGCTGAAGAGCTTCCACGTAAAATTACAGCATTGCCTGTTTTCAAAGATAATGTTGCCGCATCAACGGTTACATTAGGACGGGCTTCGTAAATCATTCCGATAACGCCAATCGGCACCATACGTTTCTCAATTAACAGCCCATTATCCTTTTCTATTCTTTCTAGTAAATTACCTACTGGATCATCTAATTCTACGAGTAGATGGATGGCATTTGCCATTGCTTCTATACGTTCCTTGTTAAGCATAATGCGGTCCAGTGTGGATGCAGGCATTCCTTGCTCCTCACCATGAGCTAAATCCTTTGCATTTTCAGCGATAATAGTATCCTGATCAACAATTAATTGTTCTGCAATTTTTGTAAGAGCACCGTTTTTTTCACAAGTCGTTTTAATATTTAACACGTAGCTTGCCGCTTTTGCCAGTTTTCCTTTTAGTTGAACTTCACTAGTCATGTAAATTCCTCCTTAATTTGTTTGAATTTTTAGCCATTTATCTCGATGAATAACCTCAATTGGGTAGTTTGTTAACTCAGCTGTGCGTTTTCCCATTGCATGTGCTAACTCAAGGGAAGAGTATAATACCTCACCGCGACCAAGCAATCCCTTTTCACTATAAACCTCTACAACATCGCCTTTCTCGAAATCACCTTCCACATAACTGACACCAGCAGGCAGTAAACTTTTCCCATTAGCTAATAACGCATGCTCTGCACCACTATCTATAAAAATTTTACCAGATACTTCCGTGAGTGCAATCCACTGTTTGTTATTTGTTAGAACCGCAAGTGCATCATGCTCAACATATGTGCCATCTCCATGTCCTTCTAGAATATCGACAAGCTTATTCGCACCGTGTCCAGTTCCAATAAATACCTTGACACCAGCATTTAAGGCGGATCTAGCTGCGAGCAACTTGGATTCCATACCACCTGTACCAACCTTAGAGCCTGATCCGTCTGCAAAGCCCAGCATTTCATCGGATACCTCTGTTAAACGATCAATGCGTTTAGCTTGAGGATTTTTAATAGGATTGGCGTTATACAACCCATTGATATCTGTTAATATGATGAGTTGATCGGCATGTACCAGACCACTAACAAGGGCCGATAGCATGTCGTTATCACCAAAGGTTAGTTCACTGACAGAGACTGTATCATTTTCGTTTATAATAGGCAGTATAGAGCGCTCAAGTAATTCCTCAAATGTGGCACAAGCGTTTTTATAACGTTCTTTTTTTGAAAAATCAGTACGTGTTAATAAAACTTGAGCAGGTACAATATCATAAATGCCAAATAAAGCAATATAGGTTTGTATGAGTAAGCTTTGCCCAACCGCTGCAGCGGCCTGCTTTCCTTTTACTGTTACAGGACGTGAAGGGTAGCCGAGCTGTTTAAAACCTGCTGCCACTGCGCCTGAAGATACAAGTAATACTTCATGACCGTATTTTTTTAACTCAGCAATTGCTTGAACATGATCCATTAAACGTATTTTATCAATTTCACCTTTTGCGTTGGTTAAGGAGCTGCTTCCAATTTTGACGACAATTCTTTTTCTTTCCACGTCTTTTCCCCCTTCGTCATTCCTCTAAATTATTCTTTTAGTAGACACAAAGTTTATGTCACTCCGAACTTTTACAATAAAAAAAGCCTTTCATCCTAGAAACTAGGACGAAAAGGCTTGCTTTCCGTGGTACCACCTACATTGAACATCATTGACATTCCACTTTACTCATAACGCTTGAGACTGCGCCTAGTTTGGCTAGGACGATTCACAAAGGAGGTTCATTAGTCTTTCTTGTGCATGCCTTTCAGCCTATGGACATTGCTCTCTAATCAATTAGTTGCTAAGTACTAGTCTTCGTGCGTTTTAGTATATTAATATGCTTGATAAAGAAGTTCAGTTTTTTTGTAATTGACTAAAGAATGCACTACTTCTTTGTCACTGTCAAGCTGAATAGGAAAGTTAATAGAAAGTTTTGAATAAATGAGAAGGGAATGGTGAGCAAACGAGAATTAAACATAGTTATCTACAATTACTTGAACCACCAAACGGCGATTAGTAGCGGGAGCATAGCAATGACGATTACAAAGAAGCTCCATAGTATCTGTTTCCCCGAAGACATATTTTTGGGTTTAATGCTCATTTGTTCATATAACTGGTTGATGGCACGCTGCTCCTTCGTATAGAGCAATGCTTGAAATTCCTCATAATCTTGGATATAGCTTGAGGGGGGACGAGGACTGAAGCGTAAACTACGAATATCGTCCGTAATTTCTTTAGCACCCATCCAATAGGTAATTACAGGTGCTAATCCTGTAGTTTGTGTAGCACGCACTTCAATGTCATGTGTTTTCATTTTATAATAGACGCTCCCATGCTCGTCTTCATATTGCTCCACAATATCACTTACTGCCATCGACAAACACCTCTTCCTTTAAAACAATGCACCTTGTTTCAATTTGGTTATGTTCATTATAAGATATTGAGGGAGAAAAGTATTGCATTAACGAGCATTATTGAATGAATAATTTTTTTCTTCCAAAATTCATGATAAAGTCATAAACTAACATCAGATGACAGTAATGTCATGTAGTATAATGACAATAAAACCATTTTGGGAATGGTTGAAAGTAATGGAGAGAAGGGGAAGTATTATTGGAGCTTTCAACATTATTAGCTTTTTTAGGAGCAGCAATTATATTAACATTAATGCCAGGACCAGATAACTTATTTGTTTTAGCACAAAGCATTACACAGGACAAAAAGGCAGGTATTGTTACTTCGTTTGGATTATGTACAGGTTTGCTTGTACATATTGGCGCTGCTGTACTTGGTATATCAGCCATTATTTATCAATCGACTGTTATTTTCTCTATTGTGAAATTTGCGGGTGCGGCATATTTACTATATTTAGCGTGGCAATCATTTCGAGCGAAGGGCGATCCATTCACATTGGACCAGCAAAATGCCCAGGCCTACGTAGCATTATATAGAAAAGGAATTTTAATGAATATATTAAATCCAAAGGTCTCCTTATTTTTCTTAGCACTATTGCCACAGTTTGTAAATCCATCCAAAGGTCATGTGGCTTTACAGATGCTTATTTTGGGTATTATCTTTTTAAGTCAAGCACTTTTCCTATTTTCAGTATTTAGTATTTTTGCTAGTAAAGTAAGAAAAGTGATTATAGGGAAGCCTGCAATTGCGAAAAGATTAAATATGGTGCAGGGTGTTATCTTTACCTTTATTGGCATTAAAATTGCACTGAGTAAACAGTAGAAGGGGGAATTGTTCATGGCAATTTTACATATCACCTTTAGCTTATCTACACAAGGTTCCATAAAACATGCGATCCGACAAAACCATTTACAACGTGATGAGTCAGTGATTTGTATTAATGATGTGTTCTCGATTGGTCCTCTGAATAACCTTGAAGAACGACAAAATTGGCTTAAAGCCGTTGTTTTTAGGGATCATGAAGAGTTTGAATTGTATGAGGATTTTCATCAAGATTGGATGAAAAAAATAGACAGATTACCATGTGATGTAGATGTCTGGGTTTGGTATAGCCAAAATACACACGAAGAGATTGGTCTACGCTATGTTATGAGTGAGTTTATCAACAAGTGCAGTATGGTCTATGGAATAGATGCCACAGAAGGCTTGAAACGCATCCAACCCAATATGATGATACGTCATACAGGGGAGCTTTCATCAGAAATGTTTATGAAGCTTCGTCCAGAGGCAAGACGATTTTCTATTAATGAATGTCAGCGACTTGCAAAGGAATGGGAGAACCTGAAACACCACCAAAGTACACTACGTATATGGAAAGATGGTATTGTGCATGTAGAGGAAGATGCATTAGATGCGATTATAATCGAGTGCGCAAAAAGAGTACATGTTCACCAGAATGAAGAATGGTTGCTGCCAGTCCGCATCATTGGTGAGACAATTGGTGCAATAGATGATTATTTAAATGAAGAATTTATCGAAAATCGCTTGAAAGCTCTAGCAAAGAAAGGACTTTTTGAGGTTGACGGTGATTTTTCAGATATTTATTCATATCGAGTAAAATATATTGGAAAGTAAATAAAAAGCGGCGGGTTGACTTATGCAACCTGTCGCTTATTTTTTATCTTTTCTCATAAAAATCAAAAACAAACTGTTGGAATTGTCTTGCTGAAGGCGGGAGATAGCGATTTTCAATCCATGCCATCCCGATGATACGTTCACAGACCATATCTTCCACACGAATTTTAGCTAATTTTTTAGGATTTAAGTCTTCGTCATCAGGCAGTAAAGAGACACCAAGTCCAGCACCCACAAAACCTGCAATTGTTGATACTTCATCACCTTCGTACGTAATTTTTGGTTTAATTCCAGCGGCATTTAACAAACGATCTGCCGTTCTACGTAATGCATAACCCTTTTTCATCAGAACGAAATTTTCTTGTTCCAGTTCTTTCATTTTGATGCTTTTGCGATGAGCAAACGGATGATCGATAGGCACCATGATAAAAAGCTCATCACGCCACAACTCTCTCCAGCAAACAGGAGGTTCTGTGTCAATTGCTGCCAGTAAGCAGATGTCTAGTTCTCCTGCCAGTAATTGCTTAAGTTGTGAGTGAGAGTAATTTTGAGTAAAGTGAAAGCGGATATGGGGGTGCTGTAGACGAAAAGCACGGATTAAATCTGGTACAATGCTAGTTCCAAGAGTATGTAGAAAACCTAGTGATACATCACCAAGCTCAGGATTATTGAGCTCCTGTAATTCTAAAACTGCTTTTTCATATTCCTTGCGCATACGTTGAACTCGATACAAAAAAAGTTCCCCGTATCGGTTGAGCATAATGGAACGCCCTTGACGGTCAAATAAAGGAACTCCTAATTCTTCTTCAAGTTTTGAAATTGAACGGCTTAATGCTGGTTGAGAAATCGCTAATGCTTCCGCAGCACGTGTCATATGCTCAAGCTTTGCAACTGTTGCAAAATACTCTAATTGTTGCCACTCCATTTCCTCAACACCTCTATTTCCGTATTTTTTGAGCTAACTGCATTATAACGAGAAAAGAGTAGGAAGTATAGGTGACATAAAAAATATTAAAAAGAATTCGTACTGAAAATAACCGAATCCAAATTTTGCACTTTTAAAGTATGAAGAAAAGGCGATTTAATACGTTTTAACCTCACATCGTTAATGCGTAAAATGCATCAATATGATAAAAACTATAAATTGTACATTATTAATAAAGGGTGTTAAGATAGACACATAAAATACACAATTACAAATTTCCGTGAAGGGGATACTATAAAATGAAGTTTATAAAGCCACAACCTCTAACAATCGAGGGAGGCAAAAAAGCCGTACTATTACTGCATGGATTTACAGGTAGCACAAAAGATGTTAAAAAGCTAGGAGAATTTTTATCCAAACGTGGTTATACCGTTCATGCACCAATATATAGTGGGCATGGTGTAGAGCCAGAAGCATTATTAGAAACAAAACCAGAGGATTGGTGGAACGATGTTGTGGAAGGTTATAACTTCCTACAAAGTAAAGGCTATGAAGAAATTGCTGTAGTAGGAATTTCACTTGGTGGCGTATTCTCATTAAAAGTAGCTGAGAATTTTCCAGTAAAAGCGTGTGTTGCCATGTGTGCACCAATTACACGTGATAACTCAAAAGGCTTATTTACTCGTTTATACCATTATGCTCGTTTATATAAACACTTTGAAAATAAATCAAAGGATCAAATTATTTCAGAATTACATGAACTTCGTATTACTCCTAAAGATTCATTAGATGGAGTGACACGTTTAACTACTGAAACTCGAGAAGAATTATCAACAATTCAGGCACCAACATTAGTCATGCAAGGTTCTTTAGATGATGATCTATATCAAGAGAGTGCACCTTTTATCCTAAATACAGTAAAAACAGATGATAAAGAGATTATCTGGTATGAAAATTCCGGTCACATTATTACGCTAGATAAAGAGCGTGATAAAGTATATGAGGATGTATATAAATTTTTAGATCATGTAGAGTGGTCTGTAGCAAACTAAGAGCTGTCTGCTGACAGCTCTTCATGTTGTTGAAATACTATTATGTCAATGAAATCAAGGTGACAAATTAAAAAGTATAGCTCTTTTTCAAAACGAGGGGTTGATCTCCGTTCC